>CBIHOP010000141.1:0-8095 GCA_966211385.1 uncultured Bacteriovorax sp. | reverse complement strand
CCAGTTTAATTCCATCTTCTTCCATTTTTTGCGTATTACATTCTGACCAAGGATTTTGAAAGCGGCCGATAACGACGGTTTTATCATTTCGCCAGAGAAAGAGAATTTTTACGTTAGGATCCATATCACGAAAGATCCAATCTTCCGTGGCAAGATTAAACCAAGGATCAAAGGTTTCGGATATCATCACTCGTAAAGCTGGCCTGCTCATATCGCTCCCAAGAAAAAGGCGTACTCAAGTTTGTAGTATATTCTTGAGGACCAATATACCCTCCTTGAAGCATTTTAAAAAGAATGGAATGAACACTTCTTTGAGCAAAAGGAGTGAGAATTCGGCGTTTGTATGAAACAGCATAGCGTTTTGGGCTGGGAAGAAGCATGGCCAGAAAGGCACTCTCACGCGCATTTAAATGTTTAGGCTCTTTTTTAAAATAGTAGCGCGAAGCTTTTCTGATTCCATAAATGCCTTCACCGTATTCGATGACATTCAGGTAAGTCTCCAGGATTTTCTTTTTATCGACATGGTCTTCTATCCAAAGAGTAAGCGCCATCTCTTTTGTTTTTCTCCAAAAGCTGCGATCGCTTTGGAAGTAGAGATTCTTAATGAGTTGTTGAGTGATTGTTGAAGCTCCACGCAGTTTTTTCTTTTTGCGTTTTTTGACGATTCCTTTATCGATGGCATCTGTGAGTTCTTCCACATCATAACCTGGGTGCTGATAGAATTTTCCATCTTCACTGGAGATAATAGCGCCCTGAAGGCGTTTAGAAATGTCTTTGAGTTCAACCCAGTCTTCAGGTTTGACATCGACTTGTTTGTATTCCACGCCTTTTTCTTTGTCGTAATTAACATTAAAATAAGTTTGCGGAATAAGCGTAATTCCATGCATGGAATTGAAAAATGGATAAGAGTAGCTTACGAGAATACCAATTAATCCTAACCAAAAGAGGATAATTAATCTCTGGAACCACTTACCTACAAAAAAGAGATGATGTTTCTTAATCATTGAATTAATTCAGCAATAATTTTTCTCAACTTAGAATCGAGAATTTCTTTTTCCGTTACTAAATCTGCACCTAAATGTTTGCGCACACTTGATAGACTATCTTTATTTCCTTCTGCCGCAGAAATCAAGAGCGCATTTGTCTCTTCATTCATTGTCATATTTTTTAGGACTTGCAGGATATAGTTGTCCAGCTTACCCCGGAAGTCTTTTCTCACCTGTAGCGAGTAAAGGTTAAATGTTTTGATATTTTCAGAGACTTCTTCGAGCGAAGCATATTCCTCCGGCATCATTTCTTTTAAAAACAAATCTGCTTTTTTCAGAGCTTCACCCGATTTAGCAACTTTCTTTTCCAGATCTTCACGTGAAGCCATCTCACTATGAAAAGGAATACCATAACCTGAATTTGTCAGACCTTTAAAAGGTTGTGCGAAGGCCGCTCCGGTTTCTTCAATCATTTTTTTCGTACGTTCATCAGTTGTATTCATGAATTTGTCGGCCGCTTTTTTTCTGAATTTTAAGGCCTGAGTTCTTAAAATCTGCTGCTCCATCACTGAAAAAGATGAGGCTTCAACCAGACGGTTTTTGAGTTCCAGAACTTCTTCATGAAGCGAATCTGCCTTAATCGATTTTGCTTGGAAACTAACGAATCGATTCATGCGTGATTTGCTTTTTGAAGTTTCGATAAATTTTAAGACTGCTTCTTTCTGAGCTTTATCTGATCCTTTCAACGTCACACCATAAGCAGAACGATACGCCAGCAATAACTGGTCTGTTTTTGCTTTATAAAGCTCCATTTCTTTGTGAGTCATTGAAGTAAATTCCAATCGATCAAGATCTTCTAGAACACCATTTGGAGTAACCGATTTTTTATCATCCATTTGCTGTCTTTCAAGGGCCCCACGAAGAAGATCATAAGATTCTACCGCACAGTTATTTGTAATGAATTTATAATCACCTCGATAGTTCCAGTGTTCTTCTATCACTCTAGTAACAAATTCTTCTTTCTCTTTAGGTGATAAAGCAAGAGGATAAGACATAACATCACGAAGTTCATCGCGGTTATATTCATCAAGAACATCACCAAAATTTAGTATGAATAACATTGAAGGATAGCCGCCCGTTAAACCTTTTAGGTAGTTGAGGGTTGCATCTTCAACGTTCGCTCTATAACTTACGACGACATGATAAAGTTTATCATCTAAACATTTTTTTCCAAATGGAGTCGCAGGAACTGTGCGACCACTAATCGGATCTAATCTTTCAGGGGCACACATAACAATTCTGAACATTGAATGCCCAAATCCAGATTGAATTCCTTTTCCTGCTGAAGCTAATAGATAGTCAACGCGATAAACACGACGGTGATCCAGGTTAAGTGGGACATATCCAGCAATACTCGACATCATAACTATCGTGTTGGATTGACATCTTCTTTGCGGATACGGATCACTTCCGAAATGCTTTTTAAAGAAATCAAAGATGGATGGTTTTCTGCACATGAACTCTGGATCCATCGCAAAGTATTCCATATTCACGGCAAACGATTCTTGAATGCTCACTAATTCATATGGATCTGGCGATCGCATAGCATTTGTATTTTTATTTTTAATTTTTAGCAGGCCTTTCTTAAAACCCGCACGACGAATGTACTCTGGGTTGTGCGAAGGATTTTCGTTATTCATGTCATAAGCGTGAGTGAGTTCATGAATGATTGTCGCTACCGCCTGATCATAAAGAGATTTATGCTGACATTTCAGATTTTTAGATTGAGAGCGACCACGAGCGAGTTCTGCAATCACCGGAGCATTAATTGTAAGAGTCGATCCGCGATGAATGTAATGACCGTAAACAAATGGTTTAACTTTCGGTTTAACATCTGTCGTTGTTTCATAGTCGTTGTAAACATCTCTTACAACTGTTTTCACTTCTTCCACGGGCTTCGGGTCACACAGATTATCCGGAATGCTTTGGTGTTCAGTTAATTTTTTAACTGTTACTTTTAAATCCTGGGGTAACCCTTGAATGAATTTTTCAGGAAGCATATCACTAGCTTCTTTAAGAACACTTTCAAGAACCTTTCTATCCTGTGCTTTTAAATTTGGGTCTAACTGCACCTTTAATTCAAGCGCAAAACTTGGAGTGGCAGCGGATAGAAGGAGGAAGGCCAAAAAAGTCTTCATAGTTTTCTCCACACAAGGAAATTAAAAGCTAATGTGAAGACTGATGCAGAAAAGAGGCCAAAAAAGACCTTTTGATCTTCGCTATTTGGATGTTAGGTGCTGTCTATTTTTTAGACAGTGTCTACAGGTTAAAGACGGTTTCTTAGCAAGTCGAGCATTTGCTGATGAGTATTGACGATGGCCACGCGAGAGTGGTTTTTAAGCTCTCCTAGATCGTAATTGCCCTTTACGATTGTGGTGAATGGGAGATCCTGCTCGTGCTCCACCTGGAAAACATCTGATGGTTTATCCCCTACCATAAAAGATTCCGAGAGATTGATATTATGTTTTTTCTGCGCGGCCATGAGCATTCCTGGACGTGGTTTACGGAGTTCACTGTCGAGATCCGTGCAATAAAACCAATCATCGATAATGAGTCCTTTCTCCGAGAGGGTTTTGCTCATTTCTGTATGCAGAAGCAACACATCTTCCTCGGAATACATTTTTCGAACGACTCCAGATTGATTCGTCAGAACAATCACTTTATATCCTTTAGAATTGGCGAGTTTGATGAGTTCCAAAGTTTCAGGAATCCAGACAATATCATCAAATTTGTAAACATATCCTTTATCAACATTGATAATTCCATCACGATCCAAAAAGAGCGCCTTACTCATCATCATCATCACCTTTTAATCCATTATCCGAATGACTTAATTTAATCGAACAATTTATTTTGTACGAAGCCGTTGTGAATTTATTCATCGGCTTTACTCGAATCTGCAACTGAAATCGTTTAAATTTTACGTCAAACGAGGAACCATTATTTTTTGGCGGAGTCATCGATATATCTTCTTCTGGTGAAAAAAGATCTCCATAGCTCTTGATGGCAATTTCTTTTAACTGTGCCTGTTGATGAAAACAATGGACTTGCAAAATATTTGGATCTCCAAAACCACAAAGAGCTTCAAGACATTTTTTAAAGAGCACGCGATCGGTTTTAAGAAGTTCACCTAGAAGTTCATGAAGTTTGAGAGCTACACGATTATAATTGGTATGAACGACAGTTCGCATCTCTTCAGAGAGTTCTCCAGGAAGTTCACTCAAAGTCCAGCGGGAATCAAACTGCCCCCTGAAATCCATATCGAGGTCTGCATAGAGTTTATGCCCCATAGATTGAAACGACTCGTCCACTTCACTGCTTAAGAGCGACTGATAAAGGGCCGCTTTTGGAAACGCTTTAAAATATTTTTCAATAAAACTCTTCGCGCCTGCACTTTTTGTATTCGTGAAGCTGTGGTCTTTAGTGAGTTTTAAACTTATGAAATGTTTTTTTTCGTTGTCTTCAATGGCCACGATATCGGTTTCATTCCAGGTTTCATTGGCATTGGTAGCAACCATTTTACCAATAACCTGAAATTGAAAAGAACGTGGATTCTCTTTGAAGGGAGGATTAATGAGAAGTTCTTTGACGACAGCATTAGCGAGTGTCGGAAGTCCCAGCAAGAGCTGTTCGTCGCTGGCCCGAATTGTTTCTTCATAAATTTTCAAACGGTTTCTAAAATCCCGTGGAAGACTAAGAAGGAAGTGATCTTCTTTTTTGTAAAATCTCGAGAGACCTTGCGCGACTAAAAACTCAAAAAGATTCCCTTTACACTCATTGAGCAGAGCTTCTCGTTGTGTCAGATTGTTTTGGTCGGTTATTTTCACAAGGCCTTCATTTAATTCTATTTTTTTGTCTTTTCAAAGAGTGTTCAAATGAATAGACTAACAAAAACTCTTTTAGGAACACTTAACTTTGTTAACAGCATAGCAGTGTCCGATTAGGAAGAAAATGAGTTCATTTCCTTCGCTGTTAGAAAGTATTGATGATCTCTCGTTAGAAAACATTTTGCATTTATTATCCCGGGCCCGTCACTTTAAAGATCATCCCCACGCTACTCCTCCTTTTCATAATACGCATCCAAAACCACTTATTGCCACTTCTTTCCTCGAAAACTCAACCCGAACTAAACATTCCTTTGCGGTTGCGATTGAGCGTTTAGGTGGAAAATATCTGGATTTCAATGCGGAGACATCAAGTCTTAAAAAAGGTGAAAGTTTAGAAGAAACTTTTCTTACATTGCATTTTCAAGGTGTCGATTTGTGTGTTTTTCGCACAAGTGTTTCTCATCAACTCAATCAGTTCAAAGAGCATCCACCGTTAAAATTAGTCAATGGCGGTGACGGTATAAATGAGCATCCAACACAAGCTCTGCTCGATCTATTCACTTTGACGGAACTAGCACCTGATTTAAAAGGAAAAACCATCGCCATCATGGGTGATGTTCGTCATTCGCGTGTCGGTCACTCTCTCATGAAACTTCTTCCCCAATTTGGAATGAAAGTTTTGCTCTATGGGCCGAAAGAATTTTTACCGGAGGGTTCACCTCTTTATAGTCGTGAAGAAGTTGTCGATCAATGCGACTTTCTCTATCTTTTACGAATTCAAAAGGAACGTCATGGTACGAGTGTTGGAGTTGAATTCGACTCTTATTTGGACACTCACGGTATTTCACTTTCTTATTTAAAAGAAAGAAAAAAACTCATTCCCGTTCTGCATCCAGGTCCTGCCAACATTGGTGTTGAGCTCGATCAAAATCTCATTAAATCCTCTCTCTATAAAGGCTACCTGCAAGTACAAAATTCAATCGCCGTACGCATGGCGATTATTGAAGCAATGTTAATTAACCGCGATAAAAATATTGGATACATCAATGGAGAAAAGTTTTAACGAAAGTCTTAAACAACATACGGCCTATCTTCACTTCGAAGACGGGACCTCATTCCGTGGAGTCGTTAACCGCCCCGCCACTGATCCAGAATTAAAAAATGGTATTTGGGGTGAAGCTGCTTTCACGACAGGCATGAGCGGTTATCAAGAAACCATCACTGATGCTTCATTTTTAGGTCAACATATTATTTTCACCACGGCCCATGTAGGAAACTACGAAAGTGATGAGAGAGTCATGCAGGCGAAACAATCATTTGCGACTTGTGTAATTGCTCGAAATTTCTCCGAAAACGCTTTTTTCTCCAAACTTCAAATTCCACTCTTCAGCGACGTTGATACTCGCGCTCTTGTCAAATACCTTACGAGTAAAAAGAAAACGTCACATAAATCAGTTCTTACTTTTAAGGAAACTGCTCCCAGCGCAGATGAATTTTCAAAAGCAAGATTGAAGACAGATGATCTGCACCTGGTTTCTCAGACGGCACCGGTCATTCATCGCGAAGGAAAAAATCCTATCGTGGTCATTAATTACGGTCAAAAACAGGCCATCATTGATCAGCTTTTTGACCTTGGTTATCCCATGGTTTCTCTGCCTTTCAACGCAAAAATAGAACAAATCAAAAGTTATTCTCCTCGCTTAATTTTTCTCACGAATGGGCCGGGCGATCCGGCCAACTTTATCGAAGAAATTAAAGTTGTACGCGAAATGCTCGCGCTCAATATTCCAATCCGAGGCATTTGTTTGGGACATCAAATGCTTGCTCTCGCCTTAGGAATTAAAACTTTTAAATTACCTTTTGGACAAAGAGGTGCAAACCATCCAGTCATCGATCATATCGACAATACGATTTTGATTACATCTCAAAATCACGGTTATGCCGTTGAATCAGAATCATTTCATGCAAGGAAAAAGGATAATTTTTTAGGCAAGGAATTTTTTGTTCAACATACATCTCTCTTTGATGGATCAATCGAAGGTTTTGCCAGCACTGATCATCAAATAAAATGTGTGCAATTTCACCCGGAAGCTAATCCAGGTCCGCATGATTCATATGCATACTTCCATGAAATTGGTGAATTCCTAGCGGGTAAATTAACAACACCGATTGATACTAAAAAACTTTTTCCATTCGGAAAACTAGAAAAAAGATTAAAAAAAGAAACGCCTTACAAAAAAATTCTGCTTATTGGTTCAGGTCCCATTAAAATTGGCCAGGCTTCTGAATTTGACTACTCCGGCACGCAAGCGCTGAAGTCGCTAAAAGAAGAAGGAATTGAAGTTGTACTCCTGAATTCAAATCCCGCCACGATCATGACTGATCCTCAAATGTGCTCACGCACTTATATAGAGCCGATCACCAAAGACACGATCAAAAAAATTATTCGCCAGGAAAAAGTTGATGCTGTTCTTTCAACGATGGGCGGACAAACAGCACTTAATCTTTGTGTTGAGTTGGAAGAAGAAAATTTCCTGAAAGAAAATAATGTTGCTCTTCTAGGAGCTAACGTTGAGACCATTAAAAAGACCGAAGATCGTGCTCTCTTTGCGCGTGAATTAGATAAACTTGGTTATCAAACGGGAAAACGTTTCACGGCCTATAGTGAAGCTGAAGCCATTACAATGGCCAATGAACAAGTTCGCTTCCCGCTGATCATTCGTCGCGACTTTGCTCTTGGTGGTAAAGGCGCTGCTCTCGTCTGGAATACAGAAGAGCTCAAAGAAGTCTTCACATCCGATATAAAATTTCCGGTCACAATGGAAAAATCATTAGTCGGCCAGAAAGAAATTGAACTTGAAGTCATGGTCGACTGTGAAAGAAATGGGGTCATCATCTGTTCAATTGAAAACGTCGATCCCTGCGGAATTCACACAGGAGACTCAATCACTGTTGCTCCTGCCATGACGATTTCAGATCGTTGTATGCAAAAATTAAGAACGATGACTCTTACAATTGCCAAACACATGGGAGTTGTCGCAGGTGGAGCAAACGTACAATTTGCTATCAATCCGGCCGATGAAGACGATATCACTGTTATTGAGATGAATCCTCGCGTTTCACGTTCGAGTGCACTTGCCTCAAAGGCCACGGGATATCCCATCGCTAAAATTTCAGCGCTGCTTTCGATTGGCTACACTCTCCCTCAAATTCTAAACGACA
>CBIHOP010000140.1:0-8192 GCA_966211385.1 uncultured Bacteriovorax sp. | reverse complement strand
TTCATAAATTTGAAGAGAAATTTGATGTTATCAAAACCATGGATTGCAAATGAAGAAAATCTTCACTACTACATTTTTATCATTCACTCTTCTTTCCAATTCAAGTTTTGCGGGACCTACTCCAACAAGTCTCATGGTTCTAGGTGGTGGAGGCGAACCTAAAGGGTTCGATACCATTTTTGATAATAGTTTAAATAAACTGGCCGATTATACCCAAGAAGCGAACCTCAAACAGATGTCCATTACTTTCAATGGTGGACACGAACGAACAGAAAAAATCATCGAAAAAAATTTTTCAACTGCACAAAATCTTGGAAAATTTACAGAAGATCACTACAACAAAATCATCGAGGACTACACCAAAAAAATAAATTCGAAAGACATTAAAGGTGGTGAACAGGTTCTCGTCTACATCAACACTCACGGTGCTCAGAAAAAAGATGGTCAGACGACTCACAACATCTCCACGACAACTGGTGGTGCCATTAAAGATTACACGACTGGCGATGGTACAGACATGGTCAGTATGGATAAACTTCTCGAATTGAAAAAGGCCGCTGAAGATAACGGCGTAAAACTCGCAATCGTCGATCTTTCATGCCATTCGGGTGCTGCACTAAATTTGGCCGGCGATAAGACGTGCGTGATCTCTTCAACTGGTCCAAAACATCTAGCTTACGCAAGCCCGAGTGCATTCGGCGATCAGTTCACAGGCCTCATGCAAAAAGGAAAAAATCTAGAAGAGGTTTTTCTAAAAGCTCGCGATGTCGCCGATGATAACGGTGTTCCGATGATCTCAACTCCGGCCAATTTTGAAATTACAAAAAATCTCTACAGTGCAATCACGCCATATCTTCATGAAAGTAATCGCGATGGTGATAAACTGGGAAATTATCTCGTTCAAACCGTCGACAATATGTGTGTCGCCAAACGTGAAGATGATTTTAAACAGATCATGTCACTCATCGATCAAGTTGAAAAAGTAAACAGCGTGGAAAAACGTTTTCTTTTCTGGAAATACAGCGAGAAAACAATCGATCTCTCTAAATTAAAAAGTGATCTTATAGAATACAAGGCCATTCAAGATAAGATGATCAAAGAGCTTTCAGGTCTTAATACAAAATTACTTGCTGAAAAAATTATAATTCCTTACGAAGGACTTATGGATACTGTTATTTCCGCTGGTGAATTACTCCGCAGTGATTATGCGGCCATGATTGAAACAAAAGAAAAAGAGATCTCTCAAGACCGTGAAAGTGAAATTCCAAATCCACAGCTGCAAGTCGATCTCGCCTGGTTAAAACATATGCAGGCCACGCAAAAACGAATTAGTGAAGCTAATCCTGGTTTAGCGAGAGCAGCGACAATGGCACGAGAGTTCCATCTGAATGTGCAGAATACTTATCAATTAGCTAATAGAATTAAAGAAAATGAGAAGAAACTCTACTCTGCTCTTTATAAACATTATCAAAAAGCTCAGCCGGAAAAATCAAACCCGTGCAGAGATTTTGTGCTCTAATTTTCTTTTGATATAAAGAATTTTGGTGACGACTGCAATGACTTCGCCCTTTCCATCAGTCACTTCGACTTTCAAAATAGGTTCGATTTTTTTACTGTGCTCAAGTTCTTTCTTGAACTGGTGAATTTGTTCCTGAGAGAGACGAAATCGGGCGTAAACTTTCGACGTTCCCGGTTTCTTGAAATCAATCGATGCTCCTTTATCCCAAACTATATAGCCAGGACCAAGCATTTTAATAAGCATCAACATATAGAAGGGATCGGTCATTGAATAAAGAGATCCGCCGTATTGAGTACCGACATAATTGCGGTTCCAAAAAGCGAGCTTCAATGAAACATCCACTTCTGAATGATCATCAGAAACACGGTCAACATGAATACCGGCCGCCAGAAAAGGCGGCCAGAAATTCACGAGATGAAAAAGTAATTTTTGTCTAAAACTCATGCACCCAAAATTTTTGAAACGATTTCGAAAACGTTTTTCGAAAGACCATCTGTTTTAAGTACACGTTCAAGTTCTGCTTTCATAAGCGGCTTAAGAGACGCTGGGAGACGGTTGTAGTCTTTGTAGGCAGAAGCAAGTCTTGAGGCCACTTGCGGATTCAATTTATCAAGCTCCAGCATACGATCCGCAATTAATTTATAGCCGCGCCCTGATGGATGATTGAATTGAACTTTGTTCACGCTTGCAAAAGTCAGGAGCAATGAACGCACAAGATTTGGAATAGTTTTGTCGTAAACAGCGTCGTTTTCAAGATCCAGCACTCGATTGAAAGTTCCTTCTCCTGGAGCCGCTGCCTGAACTGTTAGCCATTTCTGCATAACAAGTGTTTCGTGTTTCCATTTTTTATAGAAAGACTCAACCGCTTCGCCAGCTTTTGGAGACTGTGAATGAACAAGTGCTGTAAAGGCCCCTAATTCATCTGTCATGTTTGTGGCCTTAGTATATTGCGCGTACGCAATATCAGATCCACCATCAACATAGGTAAGGAGATCAAGACACTTATTTTTTAAATCACGACGCCCCATTGAACGCGGATCGATCTTAAACTCTCCATCCACATTGACTTGAGCATAGACTTCTTGCAGATCTTTTTGGTGAGCAGTTGCAAGTGTCTTTTTAACAAAATTTCTCACCTTCTCAGTTTCAGGATAGTAAATTTCTTTTTGATCCTGATGTAATAATCCTTCTGAAGGCAATGTCATAGAAAGCGCTTTGAAAGCTTCATCGATTGATGAGTCTTTTAAAATTTTTCCCCATGCTTCAACATATTTTGAAGGAACTTCCAGAGTCTTTTGTGCTTTAGCATCTTCTAATAGCTCCAGCATGATTTTTGTCGCTACAACTTGCGAAGCCTCAAATCTGTTGAAAGCATCCTTATCGTGAGACATCAAGAAGAGAAGATCATCAAAAGAGTGATCTGTCGTGAGTTTTACAGGTGCAGAGAAATCGCGGTTGATCGAAGCTATTGGTTTCGTCGCGATGTTTTCAAAAGTGTAAGTTTGTTCTTCTTGTTTAAGCTCCAGAACTTTTTCAGCAAGATCTTTTCCATCAGTACCAATCAAACCAACTTTAATCGGCATGTGGTAGAACTTTGCTCCTGCAGGAGCATTGTGCGGAAGAGTTTGCTTAAGAGTGAGAGTGAACGTCTTCTTAGCTTCATCGTAAGAAGTTTTAGCATTTAATAGAGGTGTTCCATTTTGCGAATACCAGTTTTTAAACTGCGTGAAATCGAAATTGTTGTTTGCCACACTCATTGCGTGGATGAAATCTTCGGTGCGAACAGCTTGCTCATCGAAAAGTTCAAAATATTTGTCCATCCCTTTTCTGAATCCATCACGCCCTAAAAGTGTCTGGATCATGCGGATAACTTCAGCACCCTTTTCATAAATCGTTGCCGTGTAGAAGTTGTTAATCTCCATGTACGTTTCTGGTTTAATCGGGTGAGATGTTGGGCCTTGGTCCTCAGGAAACTGTGCTGAACGCAAACCTTGTACTGACTGAATGCGCTCAACGTTGCGTGAGTTCATATCCGCTGAAAACTCTTGATCGCGGAATACTGTTAAACCTTCTTTCAATGTTAATTGGAACCAGTCACGGCAAGTGATACGGTTTCCTGTCCAGTTGTGGAAGTATTCGTGACCAATAACAGATTCGATACCGTAAAAATTAGTATCTGTTGCTGATTTTTGATCTGCTAAAACATAAGCGCTGTTGAAGATGTTGAGACCTTTATTTTCCATCGCTCCCATGTTGAAAGCATCTACGGCCACAATCATATAAATGTCGAGATCGTATTCAAGACCAAAGCGATCTTCATCCCACTTCATTGATTTTTTCAACGATTCCATAGCGTGATGACACTTATTTTCGTTTCCTTTATCGCAGTAGATTTCAAGCGCGACTTTGCGGCCTGATTTTGTTGTATACGTATCTTTGATGACTCCCAAGTCACCAGCAACTAGTGCGTAGAGGTAACAAGGTTTTTTGAAGGGATCTTCCCAAGTAACGAAATGTTTTCCACCTTCAAGATCTCCACGAGCGATCGGATTTCCGTTAGAAAGAAGAATGGGATAAAGTTTTTTATCGGCGATAATTTTCGTTGTGAATTTTGCCATGTTGTCCGGACGATCAACATAGAAAGTAATACGGCGGAAACCTTCTGGTTCGTTTTGCGTACAGAAGATTGTTCCAGATTTATAGAGACCATCAAGCGTTTTGTTAGCTTCGGGATTGATGATGTTTTCAATTTCAAGAGTAAAAGACGCTGGAACGTTTTTAACTGTAAGAAGATGCGCTTCTTTATTGTAGTCGTAATCCGCATGATCGCGTCCATCAAGCTTTAGTGATTTGAGTTCTAGCTCTTCACCATTTAAAACGAGATTGGCACCGGCTTCACCGTTTCTTTTTAATTTCATCTTCGATTGAACAAGTGTTTTTGTATCATCAAGATGAACAGTCAGATCAATCGTTTCAACGAAGTAATCTGGTGCTTTGTATTCTGAAAGTTTGATAACTTTTGGTGCGTCTGTTTTCATTTATGATCTCCTATTTCCTAAAACTAAAATTCGCATTTTACTTTGTAGCCAGTATGGCTTCTTATATTGATTACGCCAGTATTAAATATAAGGTATTGTCCTTTGATACCCTGGAGTATTCCTCCAACAACTTCGTGCTTATCAAATGAGAGTGAAGACACTTTAGTGGGAAACTCTTGAACCGGGTATTCAATGGCGACTGGTGTTTCTCGTTCCAGAATCTGAACTTTATCAGACCCATAATCACTTTCCATACGATCGATATCTTCTCCGAAAAGATGGAAAATTTCATCGCGCTTTTCTTCGAGATTGATGATGACCTGCTCGCCCTTCAACATCTTTCGCCAATCAGTCTTATCACTAATTTCTGAAGAGATCAGTTTTTCAAAAAGACCTGATAGGTGTCGCGTGCCGACTTTCATAATAGGAAGTGCTGCAACTGCTCCTTGATCAATCCAACGGGTAGGAATCTGAGTTGTTCTAGTGATCCCTACTTTTAGTCCTGATGAATTGGCCAAATAAACATAGTGATCAATCATGCAGTTTTGTTCGCCCCAAGCGGGTTCTCGACATGTGCCACGGGCAAAATGGCAGGTCTCAGGTCTCAAAATACAAAGATCGCATTCCGCAAGCTTCATAGAACAGGGAAAACAATATCCCCCTGAGTAACTTTTATTGGTTTTTTTGCCACAATGGCAGCAGTTGATTTCCTTTTGGTAATGAATCTTAAATTCACGCCCAATAAGCTCGTGGACCGCAATAGGGCCTTCTGGAGTGGTGATTTGATACTGGGCCAATCCGCCATGGAGTTGAACCTCCATTTTATCGAGATTGAAGGACTCTGTTAGTGTTGTCATGGCCGCAAATTTTACTGAAAAAAGAAGCTAAAGTCACTCAATCACGAGCTTTAGTTAAAGTCTTTTCTATACTTAACCGAATATTAAAGTATGACAGACAAAAAGGATCCCAATAAAAAGCACTACTTTCAGGTGGCCACAGAAGCGGAGTTCACTGAAAGTATGAACATGCATTGTACGCTGGAGAATTCTCCTCCACTTACAATTTGGGAAAAGGGCGAAACAGACGAGCAGGCCGAGCTCTATGAAGCAGTTGAGTATTATCCTAATCCGCGCATCATCAAACTTCGTCCGACCGGAAAACTCGTAACAAAAATTACGGGAAGCACGAAGGCCGGAAAACAAGTTCTGGTGAAAGTTCCCATCGAAGAAAAAATAAATTATTTCTCCGCTGGAAGATTGAAATTTCATCCGGAAGATCTCACTTACAGCCTCGAACTCAATGACGTTATTTACAAAAGCCAGGCCCGTGGAAATTACCGCTTAAATGCCAGCGACGTCATCCCTATTCAATTTAAAATCGATGACCAGGTCTTCGATGCATTGGACATTTCGGTGGGAGGAACAAGCTTCCTGGTTGAGCCCTCGCAACTTGAGCGCTTCTCTAAAGGAAAACTCTTCACCGAATGTACTCTGCGTTTTGATCGTAAGAACTACTACATTCCCATGGCCCAGATCGCCGCACACATTCCCGTGAACGATGAGGCCGGAAAACCTACCGGGATGATGAAAATCGGGATCGCCTTTAAGGACATTCCCCGCAAAACGGAAGATGAGCTTTACATTAAAATTTCAACTGAAGCTCGCGGTGAAGAGATGAAGAAAAAGTTCGATACCATCCTCTCAAAAAAGACCGAAGGGGCCAGCTAAGGACTCCACCTAATCTCCCGATTTCATAGGCCCTTTTAATCAGATATAATTTTCACACCCGCCCAAATTCATTGACGTTAAATCCCATTCCTAGTAGTTTTGGCCCTTAAGAAATGATCAAGACCTCTTTTTCAAGGTAATGCGATGATGGACATCACAACTGCTTCTCGTGCCCCTTTTTCTGAAAGTAAAATTATCGAAAGGGCGAACTTACTTCGTAATAATGACCTCTATCCTTTTTTCCGCGCGATTGAAGAAACAGCTGCATCGACTGTTACGGTTAAAGGCCAGAAGCACATTATGATTGGTTCAAACAATTATCTTGGTCTTACTCACCATCCTTACGTTCAAGAAGCTGCGATCAAAGCAATTGAAAAATACGGGACAGGTTGTACTGGTTCACGTTTCTTAAATGGTAACTTAAATCTGCACGAAGAACTTGATGTTAAACTTGCAGAGTACTTAGGTCACGAAGCGGCAATCGTTTTCTCAACGGGTATGCAAGCAAACCTTGGAGCTCTATCAGCTCTTTGCGGTCCAAAAGACCTTATGCTTTTTGATTCTGAAAACCATGCTTCTATTATCGATGCCTCGAGATTATCTCTCGGCACGACTTTCAAATTCAAACATAACGACATGGCATCTTTAGAAGAACTTCTTGAGAGCAACGTTCACCGTTTTAATCGCGTGATCATCGTTGCTGACGGTGTCTTCTCAATGACGGGTGATGTTTTAAAACTTCCTGAAGTCATCAAGCTTGCTAAAAAATATGGCGCTTACGTTTACGTAGACGATGCTCACGGTATCGGTGTTATGGGGCCTCAAGGTCGCGGGACTATGCACCACTTTGATCTAGCAAAAGAAGTTGATTTCAACATGGGAACATTTTCGAAATCATTTGCTTCAATCGGTGGCGTAATTTCGGGTTCAAAAGATGCGATCGATTACGTTCGTCACTCTGCACGCTCATTCATGTTCTCTGCTTCAATGCCACCAGCAGCTGTTGCAACTGTTTCTGCGTGTATCGATATGGTGACTCAGGATGCTTCTATTTTAGAAAATCTTTGGTCAAACGTAGCGATGATGAAAGAAGGATTTAAAGAACTTGGTTTCTATACATATGGATCTAATACACCAATCATCCCAATCTTCATTGGCGATGATATTAAGGCACTCAAGATGACAAAGTTCCTTGAGATGCACGGAGTGTTCTGTACACCTGTTCTTCCACCAGCAGTACCTAAAGGTGAAGCTTTGATCAGAACAAGTTACATGGCCTCACACAATAAAGAAGACCTTGCTCGCGTTCTCGAAGTTTTTGCTGAAGCAAAAAAAGTGTTCGAGATCCCTAGCTCACTTCACTAAAAAATATGACTGCACAAATCCGCATTCGCGAAATCGATTTCAATAACAAAAAAGACATCAACGCCTTCGTAAATCTTCCCTGGAAGATTTACGCTGGTGATACTCATTGGATCCCACCGCTGAAAATGGCCGTGCGTGATCTGCTTAATAAGAAAAAGCATCCGTTCTATCAAACAGCAACGACAAAAGCATGGATCGTTTCCCGAGATGGAAATGATGTCGGCCGAATCATGGCCATCAACAACCACGCTTACAATAAATACCACAATGTCAAAAAAGGTTTTTTTGGATTCTATGAATCCATCGATGATCAAGAAGTCTCTAAACTTCTTTTGAAAACAGCTGAAGATTCTCTTCGTGCTGAAGGTCTAGATGTGATGGAAGGCCCGATGAATCCGGGAACAAACTATGAATGTGGTTTACTCGTCGATCGCTTCGACGATGCTCCACAAGTCATGATGACATACAACCCAGCTTTTTATGAAAAGCATATGGCGGCCAATGGTTTATCCAAAGCATTGGGCGAGCAGGTTATTTACAATA
>CBIHOP010000139.1:0-8223 GCA_966211385.1 uncultured Bacteriovorax sp. | reverse complement strand
TCATGTGGATTTGATGGTCCATCAATGATCGGCTCTCCAGCTCTGATATAGTCACCTTCGTTAACAACAACGTAACGTCCTTT
The DNA here is from genome assembly GCA_966211385.1 of uncultured Bacteriovorax sp. GTDB lineage: Bacteria > Bdellovibrionota > Bacteriovoracia > Bacteriovoracales > Bacteriovoracaceae > Bacteriovorax. Next base: position 8,140 of record CBIHOP010000139.1, on the reverse strand, counting down.
TGGAACTACATACGTCATTGGATCTGAACCATCTTCTGGGCGAACGATGATTCTTCTATTTCCTCTTAACTCAGTTCCGAATTCAATCGTACCAGAGATGTCTGAGATTTGAGCAGCGTTTGACGGCTTTCTTGCTTCGAAAAGTTCAGCAACTCGCGGAAGACCTCCGGTAATATCCTTTGTCTTCGTTGTTTCACGTTGAAGTTTTGAAATCGCAGAACCAACGTCAACTTTGTCACCTTCTTGAACGATGATGTTTGCTCCTACCTGTAGACGGTAAGCTGCATATCTCTTAGTTCCAGGAACAAGTTGTGGTTGTCCGTTTTCATCTACGATCACGATACGTGGTTGTAGAGAAGGGTTTTTCGATTCAATAACAACTCTGTGTGAAAGACCAGTAACGGCATCCACTTGCTCGTTGATTGTGCTACCAACGATTAGATCTTCGTATTTAACTGTACCTGAAACTTCAGTTAGAACTGGAATTGCGAATGGATCCCATTCTGTAATTCTATCCCCTACTGAAACTTCTTGGCCTTGCTTAAAGAAGATTTTTGATCCGTAAACAACTGGGTATCTTTCTTTTTCAACACCACGAGCGTCACGTACGACAACTTCCCCGTTCTTGTTCATTACGATGTTAACGCCTTCGTTGTTTGTTACGAATTGAACGTTATCAAGGTGGATTACACCGGCCGTACGAACTTCAGTTTTGTTAACTTGAGCACCTGCTGTTGCAGTTCCCCCAACGTGGAACGTTCTCATTGTAAGCTGAGTACCTGGTTCACCGATTGACTGAGCAGCGATTACACCAACAGTCTCACCGATTGAAACAAGTTTTCCGCGAGCAAGGTCACGTCCAAAACAGAAAGCACAGAAACCGTGTCTCTCTTTACAAGTTAGAACTGATCTAACTTTAATCTGGTCAACTTCTTTATCTTTTAGAACTTTTAAATCTTTTTCAGTAAGCATGTAGTTTCTTGGGAAAACTTCAGCTCCGTTAGCATCAACAACTGCTTGAGCAGTTACACGCCCCATTGCTCTTTCAGCAACGTGCTCAACAACTTCTCCAGCTTCGATTCTTGATGTAAGCGTGATTCCGTCAGTAGCGTTACAGTCTGTAGAACGGATAATACCGTCTTGAGCAACGTCAACTAGACGACGAGTTAAGTAACCTGAGTTAGCTGTTTTAAGAGCTGTATCGGCTAGACCCTTACGTGCACCGTGAGTAGACGTAAAGTACTCGAGTACTGATAGACCTTCACGGAAGTTAGATGTAATCGGAGTTTCAATGATCTCGCCTGACGGCTTCGCCATTAGACCCCTCATACCACCCAGCTGTCTGATCTGCTGAGTAGAACCTCTGGCTCCAGAGTCTGCCATCATGAACAGAGAGTTGAATGAAGGAGCGTTCATTTTTTCTTTTCCATCATCACTTGTGAATGATTGAGTTGAAATACGCTCGATAACTACTTTCGTAAGTTTTTCGTTTGTTTGTGCCCAAACGTCGACGATCTTGTTGTAACGTTCACCGTCTGTAATCGATCCTTCGTTATACTCTTCAGTGATCTTTGCAACTTCTTTATGAGCTTCTGCAAGGATTCCTGCTTTTTCAGCTGGGATTGTCATATCGTGTACGTTGATCGAGATACCCGCTTTTGTCGCGTACTCGTATCCAAGTCTCATGATTGCGTCTGCAAGCATTACAGTTTCTTTCTCTGTACCAACACGGTAAGCGTGGTCAATCAACTTCCCAAGAGCTTTTTTCCCTAGAATTTGGTTGATGTCAGAGTACTTAAGACACTTAGGTACTGCATCCCATACGAACGTACGGCCTACAGTTGTTTCAATCATTGCACCATCAATACGAACTTTGATTGGAGCTTGAAGGTGAAGGTTACCTGAGTGGTAAGCGAATTGTGCTTCTTCTTTCGAAGCGAATACTTTGTTGTATCCACGTGCGAATGGACGAATTCTTGTCATGTAGTAAAGACCAAGAACGATATCCTGAGAAGGAACGATAATTGGCGTTCCGTCTTTTGGCGAAAGAATGTTGTTTGTCGACATTGCTAGAATACGACATTCAATTTGAGCTTCGATAGAAAGTGGAACGTGAACGGCCATCTGGTCACCGTCGAAGTCAGCGTTGAAAGCTGTACACACGAGTGGGTGAAGTTGGATCGCTTTACCTTCGATCAAAATTGGTTCGAAAGCTTGAATACCAAGTCTGTGCAACGTTGGCGCACGGTTAAGTAGAACTGGATGTTCTTGAACCGCTTCTTCAAGGATGTCCCAAACTTCTTGCTTTTGTTGGTCAACCATCTTCTTAGCTACTTTAATAGTTGTACAGTGACCTTTTTCAATTAGTTTGTTGTAAATGAATGGTTTGAAAAGTTCGAGTGCCATCAACTTCGGAAGACCACATTGGTGAAGTCTTAGTGAAGGACCAACTACGATAACCGAACGACCTGAATAGTCTACACGTTTACCAAGTAGGTTTTGACGGAAACGACCTTGCTTACCTTTAAGCATGTCTGAAAGTGAACGAAGAGGACGCTTGTTAGCACCTGTGAACACTTTACCACGACGGCCGTTATCGAAAAGAGCATCAACTGCTTCTTGAAGCATTCTCTTTTCGTTACGGATGATGATTTCAGGAGCGTTAAGTTCTTTTAGTCTTCTTAGACGGTTGTTTCTGTTGATTACACGACGGTAAAGATCGTTAAGATCTGAAGTCGCGAAACGACCAGCTTCAAGTGGAACTAGTGGACGAAGATCTGGTGGAAGAACAGGGATAACATCCATCATAAACCATTCAGGCTTATTTTCTGACTTAAGAATTGATTCAACAACTTTAAGTCTCTTGATTGTTTTTGCTCTTGCCATTTCAGTCGTAGCAGCAGCTAGTGCACGACGAAGTTCTTTATTGATGATATCAAGGTCAAGCTTCTTAAGAAGTTCTTTGATTGTCTGTCCGCCCATTCCGGCTTCGAATTCAATCCCTTGCTCTTTCAATTCTTGGTATTGTTGCTCAGAAATTACGCGACCAACTTCAAGACCACCGTCAACATTGTCAGTAGCTGAAGAAGTTACAACGTAAGCTTCATAGTAAAGAACTCTTTCAAGTTCTTTTAGAGTTAAATCAAGAAGAGCTCCCAAACGTGATGGAAGTGAACGAAGGAACCAAATGTGCGCTACAGGAGCAGCAAGTTCAATGTGACCTTGACGCTCACGACGAACTTTTGAAAGTGTAACTTCAACACCACACTTCTCACACACAACTCCACGGTGTTTCATACGCTTGTATTTACCGCAGATACATTCATAATCTTTGATTGGTCCAAAGATTTTTGCACAGAAGAGACCATCTCTTTCTGGCTTAAAAGTTCTATAGTTAATTGTCTCTGGTTTTTTAACTTCACCAAATGACCACTCTCTGATTGTATCTGGAGAAGCCATTCTGATCGAAACAGCTTCTACACTGATAGGATCTTTTGGTTTGTCAAAAAAGTTCAACAAGTCTTTCATTTTATATTCCTTGTGAGATTAAATTTTTCTTAAGTAACCACTGCCAATAAATCAGGCGCGAACTTAATCACGCCCAATTACAACTCTCTAGCTGAAAGTATTTTCTTCTTCAGAATTCTCTTCAAGCTTGATGTCCAAACAAAGCGCTTGTAATTCTCTGATGAGAACGTTGAACGACTCTGGTAGACCTGGCTCAAGAACTTGTTCACCTTTAACGATCGATTCATACATTCTTGTACGGCCGATAACATCATCAGATTTTACAGTTAAGAATTCTTGTAGAGTATAAGCAGCTCCGTATGCCTCTAGTGCCCAAACTTCCATCTCTCCAAGACGCTGACCACCGAACTGAGCTTTACCACCAAGCGGCTGCTGAGTAACAAGTGAGTAAGGTCCAGTAGAACGAGCGTGGATTTTTTCATCAACAAGGTGGTGAAGTTTCAACATGTACATTGCACCAACTGTTACGTCTTCTGAGAATACGTCACCAGTTTTTCCGTCGAACAATGTTGTCTTACCAGACTTATCTAAATCTCCAAGCTCTAGCATTTCTCTGATGTCATCTTCCGAAGCACCATCGAATACTGAAGTAGAGAAACGAACACCCATTGAAAGTTGTTCAGCAACTTCAATAACTCTTTCGTCAGAAGCTTTTTTCAACCACTCTTTAACATCTTCAGTTTTGTAGATTTTATAGATGTAGTCTTTTAGCTCACTAACTTTTGCGTTCTCTTCCATCATCGTCTTGATTTTTTCACCAAGACCACGTCCTGCCCATCCAAGGTGTAGCTCAAGAAGCTGACCGATGTTCATACGTGAAGGAACCCCTAGTGGGTTAAGAACGATTTCAACCGGAGTACCGTCAGCAAGGAATGGCATATCTTCCGCAGGAACTACGTTAGAAATAACACCCTTGTTACCGTGACGACCGGCCATCTTATCACCTGGCTGTAGCTTTCTCTTGATTGCTACATAAACCATAACTTTTTTAATTACGCCTGGAGGTAGCTCATCACCTTTGTGAAGTTTTGCAATTTCCTCGTTAGCTTTTTGGCGAACTCTTGTGATTCTGTTTCTTACGTCAGCGAAGTACTCAGAAAGTTTTTCTTCTAGAGCAGCTTCAAGAGGTAAGTAACCGATAAGTTCGAAAGGAATTGAAGCAAGGATTTCTCCTGTAACTGTAACACCTTTTCCAAGAAGTTCAGTTGCTCCGTCTTCTGAGATCAACTTGTCAGTTGTCTTAGCTCCTTTGAACATTTCAGCGATTTTTTGGATTGCTGAAGTTTGGATCGCCTTAATTTCGATACGCTCGTCACGACGGATTAGTGTCGTTTCGTGATCGATGATTTCTTTTGAACGAGCATCAAGTTCAACACCTTCGCGAGTGTAAACTTTTGCGTCGATTACTGTTCCGCGAACTGATGAAGGTACGCGAAGTGAAGTATCTTTTACGTCGCCCGCTTTATCACCGAAGATTGCTTTAAGAAGTTTTTCTTCAGGTGAAAGTTGTGACTCACCTTTTGGAGTGATTTTACCAACTAGGATGTCTCCTGGTTTGATGATCGCACCAACGCGGATGATTCCGGCTTCATCAAGATCTTTTAGAGCTTCTTCAGAAACGTTTGGAATATCGCGGGTGATTTCTTCTTTACCTAGCTTTGTATCGCGAGCTTCAATTTCGAAGCTTTCGATGTGAACAGATGTAAAGACGTCTTTAGCTAGGATGTTTTCATTGATAAGGATCGAGTCCTCATAATTGTATCCACCCCATGGCATGAACGCCACAAGAACGTTTTGGCCAAGAGCTAAGTCACCTAAATGCGTAGCTGGACCGTCAGCAATAACCATACCCTTAAGTACGCTATCGCCTTCTTTAACTAGAGCTTTTTGGTTATTACATGTGTTTTGGTTTGTACGCTGATATTTAGTCAACTTATAAACATCAACTCCAGACTCACCTTCAGAGAATTTATCTCTTTGGATAACGATGCGGTTAGAGTCAACGAAGATTACTCTTCCTGATTCTTTAGCGTATACGATCGCACCAGAGTCACGAGCGATAATTTGCTCAACACCAGTACCAACGATTGGAGCATCAGTTCTTACAACAGGCACTGCCTGTCTCATCATGTTCGATCCCATTAGAGCACGGTTAGCATCGTCGTGTTCAAGGAATGGAATAAGTGAAGTAGCGATCGAGATCATCTGAGTTGGAGAAACGTCCATCAGCTGAACTTCGTTTGCACTTACCATTGTAAATTCACCAGCAGAACGAGCAGCGATTTGGTCGCCAACAAGTTTTTTACCGTTGATGTATTTAGCATCCAACTGAGCAATTACTTTTCCTTCTTCTTCGAAAGCAGAGAAGTATTTTGGTGGTTGGATTGTCTTGTCTTCATTGATGATCTGGTAAGGAGTTTCAATGAATCCATATTCAGATACGCGAGCGTATGTAGCGAGAGACGTGATAAGACCGATGTTTGGTCCTTCTGGAGTCTCTACCGGACACATTCTTCCGTAGTGAGTTCCGTGAACGTCACGTACTTCGAATCCTGCTCTTTCTCTCGTTAGACCACCTGGCCCAAGAGCAGAAAGTCTTCTCTTGTGAGTAACTTCTGAAAGTGGGTTTGTTTGATCCATGAACTGAGAAAGCTGTGAAGAACCAAAGAATTCTTTAACAGCAGCAGCAACTGGTTTTTGGTTAACAAGATCGTATGGCATCATTGTTTCAATTTCTTGAATTGCCATTCTTTCTTTAACAGCTCTTTCCATTCTTACTAGACCAACTCTGAATTGGTTTTCTAGAAGTTCACCAACAGCTCTTACACGACGGTTACCAAGGTGGTCGATATCATCAACTTTACCTTTACCGTTGTTAAGTTCTACGAGGTACATAACTGTCGTAAGAATGTCTTGTCTTGTAAGTACTGTTTCTTCAACTGGAATATTCATTCCGAATTTGTAATTGATTTTCATACGACCAACTTTTGATAGATCGTATTTGTCTTTGTTGAAGAATAGGTTTTCGAAAAGTGTATTCGCAGCCTCTAGAGTTGGAGGTTCACCTGGACGAAGTCTTTCGAAAATTTTGATAAGAGCATCTTCTTTCGTTTCTGTTTTATCGATAAGAAGAGTGTTTCTGATTTGATCACCGTAGTTAATCATGTCGATGTAAAGAACTTGAACTTCTTTAACACCAGCTTTGATTAAATCGTGAATTTTTGCTTCAGATAGAGCTTCGTTTGCTAAACAGATTACTTCACCTGTTTTTTCATTGAAGATATCTTCAGCAAGTACTTTACCTACAACTTCGTCTAGCTCAGCTGGTAGTTCAGTAATTTTTGAGTCTTCCATTTTTTTAACAGAAGCTTTTGTATATTTTTTACCTTTCTTAACAATTACTGCACCTGATTTTGGGTCAAGGATATCAGCGTTTGCTCTTGTTCCAACCATTAAGTTGAAATCAAGTTTGCGAGAGTAAGAACCGTCTTTGTTGAAAGAAATTTTTTCCATTTGGTAGAATTCTTTCAATAGATCTGCTGTCGAGTATCCCATAGCTTTTAGAACTACAGATGCATGAAGCTTTCTCTTGCGGTCAATACGAGCAAAAAGAATATTCTTGTGGTCGAATTCGAAATCTAACCAAGAACCTCTGTGCGGGATGATTCTTGCTGAATAAAGAAGTTTACCTGATGAGTGTTTTTTACCATTGTCGTGTTCGAAAATGATACCTGGAGAACGGTGAAGCTGAGAAACGATAACTCTCTCAGTTCCGTTGTAAACGAAAGATCCTGTCTCTGCCATAAGTGGAATGTTACCTAGGTAAACTTCCTGCTCTTTTACAGATGAAACAGTTCTTTGCTCAACACCGTCTCTATCAACTGAAACGTCGAAGAATACGAGACGAACAACAACTTTAAGTGGTGCTTCGTATGAAAGGCCTCTTTGACGACACTCTTTCACTGTATATTTAGGTTCTTCAAGAGAGTAGCTTACGAACTCTAGTGAAACCGTTTTATTAAAGTCATAGATTGGGAATACAGATTTAAAAACCTGTTGTAGGCCCGACACTGTTCTTTTCGCAGGTGGAATATCTTTTTGAAGAAATTCTTCATAAGAATTTACCTGCAATTTCATTAGAGGTGGAGTGTCAAGGACAGCTGGAGTATTTGAGAAGGTTTTGCGAAACCATTCGTTAGGTGAAAAAACCTGAGTCATCGCGGCTCTCCTAGAGAATCTTTAAGAAAATATTCTTAGAGTAAATTTATAAAAATCAAAAAAACACAAAAAGGCATGAAGAGATTTAGCGTCTCTTCATACCTTTTTTAGAAAACAAATTTATTTTAAAACAAAAACCAAATTACTTAAGCTCAACCTTCGCTCCAGCACCTTCAAGAGTTTTCTTGATTGCTTCAGCGTCAGCTTTAGAAAGACCTTCTTTAACAGTCTTTGGAGCACCTTCAACTAGATCTTTAGCTTCTTTTAGACCAAGACCAGTGATTGTACGGATTTCTTTAATAACGTTGATTTTCTTGTCTCCACCGTCAGCAAGAACAACTGTGAATTCAGTTTGCTCTTCAACTGCAGCAGCTGGACCAGCAGCACCAGCTAC
>CBIHOP010000138.1:0-8235 GCA_966211385.1 uncultured Bacteriovorax sp. | reverse complement strand
ATTGTGGCCTACGATGATTCTAAAAGAGGAAACCGCCCAGGTGTGATGATTGTGCATAACTGGATGGGTGTTTCTGCTGAAACGGAATCAAAAGCGATTGAAACCGCAAAATTAGGTTACGTCGCTTTCGCCGGTGATATGTTCGGAAAAGATACACGACCAAAAGATCGCACGGAAGCTGGAAAATTCTCTGGTGCTTTGAAAGCAGATGTTCCTCTCTTAAGAGAGCGCGCTCTTCTGGCGATTGAAGAACTAAAAAAGCAGAAATTTGTTGATCCTAAAAAAATATTTGTCAGCGGATATTGTTTCGGTGGAACAGCGGCCCTCGAAGTGGCACGTTCCGGTGCCGATATATTAGGAGCGATTTCTTTTCACGGAGGCCTTGGAACAAAAACTCCGGAAGATGCTAAAAACATCAAAGGACATATTCAAGTTCATCACGGTGCCATCGATCCCAATGTTAAAGCAGAAGAAGTCACAGCATTTTTAAAAGAAATGAATGATGCAAAAGTTACTTATCAATTTAATGCTTACTCTGGAGCGGTTCATAGTTTCACTGAAAAAGCGGCAGGCGATGATATCTCTAAGGGGAGTGCATATAACGAACTGGCCGATAAACGTTCATGGGAAGCCTACAAAGATTTTTTAGCGGAAAGATCTAAATAAATTGATAAACCCATTTATTGGGCGAATTACAATCTCTATACATTTTTTAACGCCAAATTGGCCTGATCATACCCCCGAAAGACCCATGTGTTTTTCGGGGGTTCTGCCTCCAAAACCCATCCATCCTTAAATTAAGTTGAATCCCTCACTGTTTAGTAAGAATACGTCGAAGAGGACCTATCATATGTGAAAATCTTTACTGAGAGGCCCGCCATCAAAACTTATTCGATATTGATAGCTGAAGATGCTCCTGTTCAAGGAAAAAAACTTCAGTATGTTTTAGAGAAACTTGGCTACAACGTGAAGTGGGCCCTCAACGGTCTTGAAGCTTATAATGAATTAAATGCACATCCAGAAACTTACTCGCTAGTCATATCTGATTATCAAATGCCGGAATTAAACGGTCTCGAATTTTTGCAAAAGATGAAGGGCACTGATTCCTTGAAAAACATCCCTTTTATTCTTTTAACAACGATTGAAGATGAAAATGTTTTTTTTAATTCATTGGAGTTTGGTGCGAATGAATTTTTGAATAAACCTTTTCGCGTGGAAGAACTTAAACTTCGCGTACGTAATCTTATTCTTCTGCATGCCTATCAGAAGTTAGTGGAGAATGAAAACGTCTCTCTATCAGCAGAACTGCATGCTAAAAATGAAATTCTTCAGGAAAATTATCTCAAACTCGAAAGAGCTCACGCTGAATTAAAATCCATGCAGGAACAATTAGTCATCACTTCAAAGATGGCCAGCTTCGGAACTTTCGGTGCCGGAATGGCCCATGAAATAAACAATCCACTGCAAATTATCATGAATTACAATCGCCGGTTGAAATCAATTATAGAGCAAGGTGAGGTAGATCAGGAAAAAATCCTGACGATCAACGATTCTATTCACAAGGGTGTTACTCGCATTGGAAAAATTATCGATCATCTTCGTGATTTTGCCCGAAGAGATGAATACAACAAAGAAAAACTTAATCCAGTTGATATGAATTCAATGCTCGTTGATCTTAAAGATTTTTACGGCGGATTAATTTTTAAATACGGTATTCATTGCGAAGTAAACACCAGCGACAAACCATTACTCGTTTTAGGTTTTAGAACGGCCATGGAACAAATTGTGTTGAACATTCTTCACAACGCTGTTGATGCCATCGAAACACAAGAACACAAAGCGATTAAGATCTCAACTTATGTCGACGGCAATTACGGTGTTATTGAAATCAGCGACAACGGTCCAGGAATTCCCTTAGAGATTCAAGAAAAAATCTTCGATCCATTTTTTACAACAAAAGAAATTGGAAAAGGAGTAGGCCTCGGAATGAGTCTTGTTCGCACCTACATGGGTGAATGTGAAGGAGTTCTCACTTTTAGATCAAAACCAGGTGAGACCACATTTGTTTTAAAATTTATACTTATTCCCCAATCATAGTTAAGGATACACGAGCATGGGACAAGCACTGGAAGATTTAGAATTCCTCGAATCGCTTAAACAAGACTTCATAGAAGAGACGATGGAAAACCTGGAGAAATGCGAAGAATGTCTGCTTAAGTTTGAACGTGATAAAAGTGATGACCATATCCGAGAATATCTGCGGCTTCTGCATTCCATTAAAGGTTCGGCCCGCGCCGTTGAGTTCGATAAAGTCGGCACAACCATTCACCAGATTGAAACCCTGGGCCATAAGAAAATGGAACCTACGTTTGTCGAAATCTCCCTTTCCCTTGTAGATGACCTACGCGATGTCATGGGTCTCATTAAAAGCGGGGACCTGGCCGGAATGGATTCGCGACTAGAAATGACGATCAAAAAGGCTTGTTTATAAGCGTTTTCTGGCCGTTTCTTAAAACTCCCATTAGAATGAAGAAATTGATTTTAGTAGGAGTTATCGGTGTCTGCTCATCCTGAAAAAGAGGGTTCCCAAAGTCTCAGTTATAAAACGTTGATGACTATTAGTGCTCTCGGTGTTGTTTACGGAGATATTGGGACAAGTCCTCTCTATGCTCTGAAAGAATCGTTTCATCACGGTCACGATATTGCTCTTACCCAGGCCAATATTTTTGGAATTCTCTCACTGATCTTTTGGTCACTCGTCATTGTTATTTCTATTAAATACATCCGTTATGTTTTGAAGGCCGATCATAAAGGGGAGGGAGGAATCCTTGCTCTTACGGCACTCATCACTCCAAAAGACGATAAAAAAAATAAACGCAAGACACTTATTCTCTGCGGTCTCTTTGGTACAGCTCTGCTCTACGGCGATGGTATGATTACACCGGCCATTTCAGTTCTCTCGGCAGTTGAAGGTCTTGAACTCATCACACCCGTTTTTTCTCCGTACATTATACCGATTACCATTTCCATTCTTGTTGGTTTGTTCTCCGTTCAAAAATATGGAACGGCAGTCGTTGGAAAAATTTTTGGACCACTCACACTTTGTTGGTTCTTAACTTTAGGTGGGCTGGGAATTTATAACATCATGATTGAGCCGGAAGTTTTTCGTGCGATCAATCCTTATTGGGCCTACACATTCTTTCACGAAAATTCATGGAATGGTTTTCTTGTCTTAGGTTCCGTTTTCCTTGTTGTGACGGGTGGTGAAGCACTGTATTCAGACCTTGGACACTTTGGAATTAAACCTATTCAGCGCGCATGGCTTTTAATCGTTCTTCCATGTCTTGTCCTTTGTTATTTTGGGCAGGGGGCACTTCTTACGCATTCGCCGGAAGCCGTAAAAAATCCATTCTTCTTAATGGCACCAGGATGGATGCTGACTCCGCTGGTTATGCTCGCAACAGCTGCGACAGTCATCGCTTCCCAAGCTCTTATCACAGGTGTTTTTTCCATCACGATGCACGCTGTACAGATGGGGTATATCCCACGTGTTTCCATTGAACACACAAGTGAAAGTGAATTTGGCCAAATCTACGTTCGTAGTATGAATTGGTTTTTAATGATCGCATGTATTGCACTCGTCCTCACATTTAAAACGTCGAGTAATTTAGCAGCGGCCTACGGGATTGCTGTAACAACAACGATGGGAATTACAACTATTCTTTTCTTTATCGTTGCTCGTGAGAGATGGAACTGGAGTGTTTTAAAAGCGGGAAGCATCTGTGGATTCTTCCTCATCATTGACCTTTCATTTTTTGGGGCCAATGTTGTTAAGGTTCTTGATGGCGGATGGGTTCCACTCGCTGTTGGTATTATCATTTTCACAATGATGACAACGTGGAAGCGCGGACGAAAAATTCTTGCACAGAAAATGTGCACAAACGTTATTCCACTTGAACACTTCCTGCAGAAAATTGATGAGAAAAAACCTTACCGCAATCCAGGTACGGCCATTTATATGGCGAGTTCACTACGTGAAACTCCCTATGCTCTCATGCAAAGTTTTGAACACTACAAAACATTGCACCAACGTTTAATCTTCCTTTCTGTCGTTACAGAATCGATTCACGTTGTTCCTGAGTCGAGACGAGTAGAAATTAATAGTATTGGTCACGGCTGTTATACCGTTCACATCCATTACGGATACATGGAACTTCCAAACGTTCCAAAAGAATTGAACATGCTCCAGATTGGAGATCATATTCTCAATTCTTTTGAAGCGACTTATTTCATTGGTAAAGAGAGATTATTTGCGACTGGTCTTCCAGGAATGGCCGTCTGGCGTGAAAAACTTTTCTCCATCATGACGGCCAATGCAACTGATGCAACCACTTTCTTCCAACTACCACGAAACCGCGTGATGGAAATTGGTGTGCATATCGAGATGTAGCCGCGAGAGCGGCGGACCACAACTAACTTATGTAAGTGTCTTTCAAGACTTCAAAGCACGGAGAGCCTCTTCATAATTCGGCTCTTCAGCAACATCCGCAATCTGCTCAGAGTGTAGAATTTCATTGCGATCATTAAGCACAATAATCACTCTTGAAAGTAAACCTTTCAAAGGACCATCGACCATTTCAAGTGGATAGTATTTCAAAAAGTCTGAGCGAAAAACAGATGCTGTAGTGACATTGTTAATTCCTTCGGCCGCACAAAATCTTTTTTGAGCAAAAGGAAGATCCATCGAAATGTTCAGAACTTTCACATTGCCAAGATCAGCAGCTTCTTTATTAAAGCGACGAACACTTGAAGCACAAGTTCCTGTATCAATACTTGGAAAAATATTAAGAAGTTTGTATTGAGATTTAATAGAGTAAAGATTGGATTCACTTAAATCATTGTTCACCATTGTGAAATCGTGAGCGAGTGAATTGATCGCAGGAACACTTCCTCTCGTGTGGATGTCTTGTCCTTTTAATTTTATGTGGGCCATTTTTTTCTCCTGTTAAGTTTAGGAGAAGTGTAGCGTGAAAAGACTAAGGATACCAGCAGCGAGGGCGACTTCCTTTAGCGTCTTTGCAACCGTGTAATGATTGATCGTTAAAGTCGAAAGTGAGAGGAAGTGAGTCGGAGCATACTGCTGCATTTACCATTGTATCAAGTCGACATTGGCGTGAAGGATAAGAGTCTCTAATCAGTTCTGTCGCGACATCAGTGTCAGTTTTATCCAACGAGATAGGGAAGTCAGTGACGAGATTTAAAAAATCTAAACTAGCGAGTGCAATACGCTGACACATTTCTTTACCAGCACATTTCTCTTTTAATTTTTTGGAAGCTCTCGTTAGAGGAGTCGCATCAGTATCTTGTGCAGTTGCTACTTTTTTAAAGCAAGCAATGGCCGCGTAATAATCTGATTGCCCCTCGCTACTCATGAAAGATTTTCCATCCGGCGCGACAGGTCCCCCTTCCAGCCCGGCGCGGCGGCGAGCCACGCCTCCAAAAAGATGGCCAAGCTCATGACAAAGAATCATGCGAAACAAATCAGGTGTGAGTCGTTTAGAATTTAATAGTCCTGTATTTATTTTAACGAGCAAATGATCGGAGTTGTGTTCTGCACTTGCAGCGACACTTTGGTCATCAACAATTTTGAAACTTAATTTTTTTTGAAAAGATTTCTGTGCTTCTACTGCATACATGAATTCCATTCTTTCCAATATCGGTTTTTGCCAATCAGTAATTTTTTGTTGAGACCAGGCAGAATGATTTGAAAGAAAACAGATGATAATCAATAAGATTTTTTTCATAATGATAAGTGTAACTGAGGCAGAACTATGAGCAAGAAAATTATGAAATATTCGCCATCGTCCTTTAAAAAAGGCGAAGAGTATTTGGCCTCAATTGACCCAAGTTTTCGAAAACTCATGAATGATTTTCCCCTCACGTTTAAACCGGCAAAAAAGCGCCCTCCCTATCTTTCGCTTATTCGCTCCATTGCCTATCAACAGATTCAAATCAAGGCCGCAGAGACGATCCTCGCACGTTTCTATGCACTTTATCCTGAGGGACATACCCCAACGCCTGAGGAGATTTTAAATACTCCGGATGAAAAGATAAGAGCAGTAGGATTATCAGCTCGCAAAGTGAAGGCCATTAAAGATATTGCTCAGAAAACGATAGAGGGGTTAGTTCCAACACTTGATGAAGTCGATCATCTCACTGACGAAGAACTCGTTGAACGTCTCGTTCCGATTTACGGAATCGGAAAGTGGAGTGTGGAGATGTTGCTCATTTTTCAATTAGGTCGACTCGATGTCTGGCCCATTGATGATTTTGGAACTCGCAAAGGCTGGCAGCTTTGGAAGAAGAAAAAAGAAATGCCAACACTAGAAGAAATTGAACGCGCTGGAAAAAAATATTCTCCTTACCGAAGCATTCTTTCTCTTTATCTGTGGCAAGTTTCCAACGCAAACACACAATCAAAAAAATCAAAAGTCATAACACAGTCATAAATCCCTTTTCACCACTCACGTAACATCGCACACGTTCTTTATGCCCCAATTCCTGAATTAATTTATCCTTTAAATTGGCATTTCATTTGCTCTAGGCCTACTGAGATTTTTATGAAGATGGAAAAATTATTTACCACCAAAAACGAGAATAAGGAGATTGGCGATGAACGGTAAAATCAAACACAAAGCAACAACGATGCTCTACGCTGTGATGACTGCAAGTTTAATTCTTGCTGGTTGTGGTGGCGGCGGCGGCGGAGGCGGTGCAACCGGATCTAATACAATTGAAACTGGTGGTACTGGTACAGGCGGAACAGGAGGCACTGGAGGAACTGGTGGAGAAACTCCGGGACCAACTCGAAACGTAAAGGCCATCAAATTAGGTGAAGCAGAAAAATTCGCTATTCTTGCATACTCAAGTGTGACTTCAGTTCCAAATTCTTCGATCAGTGGAAAAATTGGTTTGATGCCTGGAACGAGAGAAGCAATTGCCGTTGATCCTGCTAAAGAAATTGCTGGTGGACCAGATGACATGATCGGAAGCGATGATGAAACTGTGCCTATTAATTTTCTCACTAATGCAAAACTCGATATGATTTCTGCTTATAACGAATCAGCGATTCGTAAAGTCGATGATGGAAAGACTGGTTCTTTTCAAGGAAAACTTGGTGGAAAAGTTCTTCCTCCAGGAACTTATAAATGGACGAGCGCTGTTAACATCGCTAGCGATTACACACTTGAAGGAACATCAAATGATGTCTGGATTTTTCAAGTGGCAGGTGAACTCAACATTGCTCAAAACGTAAAAATGATTCTTGCTGGAGGAGCTCATCCTCAACATATTTTCTGGCAAGTAACTGGTCCAGTAACTTTGGGAGCAAACAGCTACACAGCGGGAACAATCATCGCACTTCCATCAATTACGATGAAACCTGGTTCGACTCTTAAAGGTCGAGCTTTTGCTAAAAACGGAAAAGTGTCACTAGAACAAGCGACAATTGCTCGTCCATAAGAGGAATAATCCATGAAGCGATCAGCACTTCTATATTTAAGTTTATTTGTGTTGATCGTTTCGTGTGGAAAAAGTTCATCGCTCCCTTCACCTGATAAAAAAACGGGAGCAGAAACGGCGATAGAACTTGCAGACAAATCTTTAGAGTATAGAGTTGGTCTGTTTAAAGATGAAATTTTTGATCCTAACAAAGTGACTCACATTATTCTGGTCGGATCTGCCATGCGCGAAGACTCCGACCAGTTTTTTCAATCCGGATTATCTCGAGCTTATCGCTATAAAGAACTATGGCCTGAACGCCAAGTCGTCATCATGAGTACCCCGGATGTCATCAACAAAACTGATGAACAAGTTTTTTCCAAGTACAATATTAAAGTCGTAAAAAAAGTGAATGCAAGATTTACGGCACCGCTATTCATTGCCGAAATGAGTGTATTTACCAAAATCGCCAGTTTCGATTTCTATGGCCATTCATCTCCTTGGGCGCTGAAGATTGATGATTATTTTGCGCCATTTGATCCAAGCGCACATGTGAATGCCCTTAGTGTTTTAAAAGGTAATTTTTTACCGAATGCCTATGCAACCCTTAATGGATGCAACACTGGTTTTTCGATCGCTCCAAATTTAAGTAGGGCCCTTGAAATTCCTGTTTCAGGATCACTTACCAGTTCCGTTTTTGAACGTCTGGAATCTGATGGGTTCTGGTACAAAGAA
>CBIHOP010000137.1:0-8251 GCA_966211385.1 uncultured Bacteriovorax sp. | reverse complement strand
ATGGAAAACAGCTTGTCGCTGAAATGCTGGAATCAACACGTCTTTGGAATGATCCGGAGTACATCAATAAGTACGACATAACTTCTTACCGAAACTTCAGTCCGAACATTCTTAACCGTATGAAAGGGTGGCTGAATCAATATTACCCGGAAGCAAAACTTGCGATTAATGAGTTTGCGGTCGATTCGGATTACCGCTCGAACAGCTACCACGGAATCGTAAGACCTCTTTATATGGCCGATTCAATTGGAATTTTTGCTAAAGAGGGCGTCTCTTTTGTTAATCAGTTTGTTCTCAGCACTCCAGGTACTTCACCACTTCCATGGTCTCTCATTGAAGGGGGCGCACGTATGCCACTCTTCTATATGTATAAATTATTTACCAATAACTTTAAGGGGACAGTCGTTGAAGCGACTGACAATTTAGGGGATGAGGTAAACGCCTATGCTACAACATCTGGTGAAATGGTAAATTTGATTGTTGTGAATAAGGCCCCAGTGAGCAAAAAAGTTCAGGTTTTTCTCAGTGAAAAAGGAGCTCCAAACAAGCTCACGACTGTCGAGATTCCTGCCTGGTCAGCATCACTTCTAAAGCTTGAAAAGAAGCCTGCGGCCACCAGTTTGAAGTACGAAATGCAGGTTTTTGGCGCTAAAGAGATGGCGATTACGATCGATCCAAGTTACCAGAAAAAACCCTAAACAAACGGACCACTTTGCTCTATCAAATTTACACATTTCCCCTGGGAATGGCAGGTTGAGGGCGGTCCGTGATAAATAGAGTTCATGAAAAAGCAGAACGTTCTACATTTGGTTGAATACCTTTATTTGGGTGGCATTGAACGCCTATTAGAACAGCTTGCCGTTAATGCTAAAGATAAGGCCAATAATCATTTTTTTTCATACGAAACCTCTGAATTAGGCGGAATTGGAAAACAAATCCAAGAGAGCGGCTTTCCAGTTTATACCTACAAAAAATCTGCCGGCAGAGATTGGAATCTTGTTAAAACGCTCATTAAAATTATCAAAGAACAAAACATAGATGTTCTTCACACTCACGATTTCGGGCCCACCGAATATGCAGTGCTTTTGAAAATGCGTTTTCCTTCACTGAAACTTGTGCACACTCAGCATACGGTTATCAATTTCATTCGCCATAAAAAATACACTCGTTTTTTTCAGGTCGCGAGTTACTTCTATAGTGACATTATCGCAGTTTCTCAATTTGTCGCCGATACCATTTTTGAACACTGTCCTTTGATGAAAAAAAGTGCTCTTAAAGTTATTGCAAATGGAGTGGACACAGATATTTTTTCTGCGACTCCAGTTGAGCATCGTGGTGGTCCACTTCGCCTGGTGAGTATTGCGAGAATTTCACATGAAAAGAACATCATGTACTTGATGAAGACATGTAAATTTCTAAAAGAGGCAAATATACCTTTTGAATTTCATCATGCCGGTTCGGCAAAAACGGTAGAACAAGTTCAGGTTCTACAAGATTTTATTAATGAAAATGAACTGAATGATCAAATTACACTGCATGGTTTTACCAATGATGCTCTTTCTGTTTTAAAAAACGGCGATATTTTTATTTCTGCTTCTCATACAGAAGGTCATCCGGTTGCTGTGCTGGAAGCAATGTCGTGTAAAAAACTTTGTTTTTGCAGCGATATCTCAGCTCATAGAGAACTCGGTGCAGATATTGTTGTCTTGTTTGATAAAGAAAATGAACGAGCGCTTTTTGAGAAATTAAAAGAGCATTATTTGAAAAATGAGAACGCGGAAATAGTCTCACGTTTAGAAAATGGTCGTGCAAAAGTAGAAAATCTTTTTTCAATAAAAGAAATGGTGAATAATTATGTCAGCTTATACAACCAATAAAATTGCTCTCAGCTTTGATGTGGAAGACTGGTTTACTGTGCGAAATATGCGCGAGCATTTTGATTTTTCGACATGGGATGAGCAGGAGTTGCGTGTTGATGTTGGAATGAAATTCATTCTGGATGAACTTCGTGCACGCAATATTAAAGCTACATTTTTTATTCTCGGATGGGTTGCTGAAAGATGTCCAGAACTTGTAACGCAAATTATGAATGATGGTCATGTTATCGCAAGCCATGGATTTTCTCATACGCCAATTGATCTTCTCACTCCGGAAACATTTGAAATCGACTTGAAAAAATCGCTGGATGTTCTTTCAGGAATCACAGGCAAAAAGATTAAAGGCTTCCGTGCGCCGAGCTTTTCAATCACAAATGATACCTATTGGGCCCTTGATATTTTAAAACGAAACGGGATTGAATACGACAGCAGTATTTTTTCTAAAATTACTCATCCTGATTACGGAATTAAAGATTTTCCAACAACTCTCACTGACGTTAATGGAATTCTGGAAGTTCCAATGTGTAAGGGGAAATTTTTTGGTTTGAACATTCCTGCTAACGGCGGTGGTTACTTCCGTTTACTTCCTTATTCGATTATCAAAACATCACTTAAACAATCGTTACGCAAAGATCCTCTCGTTATGTATTTTCATCCGTGGGAATTTGATGTTGATCAACCGCGCGTGGAATTGAGTAAGTTCAAAAAATTCCGTCATTATGTTGGTCTTAATTCGAATCGTGAAAAGTTCATTAAGTTACTTAACGATTTTCAATTTATGACGATTGAAGAGCTTATCGAAACTCAGAGGAAAGGGACATTTGCCATTAGCGAGCTAAGTGTTGTCTAATAAGTGTTGATAACGTTTGCGCCTTAGCTTTCCATGTTTCATTATTTTTTACATAATCAATAGTCTTATGAGAATTGTGAATAAGATTGCCATTCATGATGGATTTAATCGTAGCAACCCAATCATCATTATCACTTCTTACAAAAAGATAGTCTTTTAGTTTTTCGACTTCCGGTAAATCAGTCGCAACAACGGGTCTTCCCGTAGAAAGATATTCTTTTAGCTTAAGAGGATTTATATAATGAGTCAGCTCATTTTTTTTATAGGGGAGGATGAAAAGATCCATTTCTTTTATAGCGTCGGGAAGTTGGGCATAGGCCACAGGACCGTGAAACTTAATATTATTTTTCTCCTTCAGTTCTTTCACTGAACAAACAACATTTCCAATTATATGGATTTCACTTTCCTGGATTTCATTTGCCATTTTCAAGATCAAATCCTGATCGCTTCTTTCATCGAATAAACCAAAATAACAAATTTTATAGGGATTCGACTTTTTGGACTTTTGACCTATGTTGAAATGTTCGAATTCAACTCCGTGAGTGATGATTGGCGGTTTATTACCTTTAGTATGGGAAAGAGGTTCCGATGTTACGATGATGAGATCGGACGTTGCTATAAGCTTTTTTTCGAAGCCAGATACAAGTTGCATGTCTAAACCCGGCCATAATGAAAACTCATCAACGCAAAAGTAAATTTTTAGTTTTTCGTCGAAGAGACCTACAAAATCGCAAGCATTAAGAACGGATGCGATTGTTATCGGTTTCGTGATGTTGTTTGCCTTAATGGCCTCATTAACTTTTCTTTGAACTTGGAACTGATTAAATTTTCTTATGGTTGAAAATTGGGTGAAAGGTAGCATGAACGGAGAGACTATGATCACATTTGATGGAACGACGATTGATTCTTCTTTCGATTTAAAGAACCATTGCTTGATTTTTCCGCCAATTCTTTTCAAGTCATAAAAGTTTAGTTTAGGAGAACGAAGACCTATAGTTTCTACCCAAATAAATCTATTGTCGTTAAACAACGGACGCAGGAGATGTTCGAGAGCATGTGGGTGTCTTGCGAAGTCTTCACCAAAAACAATGAAATTTTCATTCTTGATAAGGTCGTGATCCATAACTACCTTGTTGCCTTTTTCCAAACATCCACGTTTGATCTTTGCTTAAGATAGAAAGTAAAACCTTTGAAGGCCGCAAGATTTACATTGCAGTAATAATAGGGAAGATAAAAGAGAATGATTTTTTTGATATTTGCTTTATCCATCGCCCATCCGATAATCGCAAATAAATAAAACAGAACTTGAAGTGCAAAAAAGATGTTATAAAACGGATGACTGTTTAGACAGAAGATGTTTGTTGTAAAAATAAGAATCAACAAAAACCACATTAGGTATCGGAGTGTCTTATGAAAGAAAAACTGCACACCAAAAAAACTAGTGAAGGGATTTAACTCATTTTTATAAAGGGACATGATTTGAAACCCTCCATAAACCATTCTAGACTTAACATTGAAATCATCTTTCAGTGAAATCGAGGCTTCTTCAACTGTGACGGCAGACTTGTCATAGATAACCCTCTTCTTTTGAGAAAGGATATCGAAAGTGATCGCCATATCATCATTGATAATTTTAGCATCAACAGGGTGGTATAATTCTTTTCTCATGGCAAAGATTTCACCGTCTGCTGTTGGAATTGATCCTAAATCTGATTCTGCCTGTTTTAGAGTTGATTCGTACTTCCAGTAAAGATTGTCACCACCTGAGGCTTTTCGATCTGAATTTTGAAGAACGCTTTTTCTTCCACAAACGCCGCCGATGCTGGGATCAGCAAAATGCCTAACAAGTTTTTTGATGGCATCAGTTTCAAACATAGAATTAGCATCAGAAAAAATAAGAATTTCATTTTTAGCTTCGGCAATGGCCCTATTAAGAGCGGCCGTTTTTCCCTGTCTGGGAGCACTGTGCATGCCTTTAATTCCCTGGGCAGCATACTCTCTTACAATATCTGGTGTTCTGTCACTTGATCCATCTGAGACGATGATGATTTCAAGCTTTTCTTTGGGGTAATTGAGTTTAAGGTCGTTCTCAATTTTTTGACGAATAATTCTTTCTTCGTTGTATGCGGCCACGATGAAAGAAACGCTTGGAGTAATATCTTCACTTTTATGACTCTTCTTGAATAGTTTAGAGAGAATGAGTACAACAAAACCGAATAAGACATAATGCGCGCATATCAGAAAAAAAATGATAAAAAATAAAGTTTGAATAACAACTCCTAGGCTTCATCCATTGATGGGTAAGAATAAGAAGCAATGGCACCCAACAAAAACAAATGGAGGATGAAAAGATCTTTGTACGTTAAACCAATAGTTAATATCGATAATGATAATATGATGAGAGATGAGATATAAAAATACCGTTCATCAGATTTCCAACGAATCGTTTTTATCCATGGCCAGAAAAAGATAAAACTGAAGACGATAAAACCGATGAGACCAAGTTCGGCCAGCGTTTTAAGGAATGTATTATGCACTTCAAGTGTCTTTGCTTCCGATTGAAAATGAGGAAAACCGGTGTTGAGATAAAATGAATCACGGGCCTTATGAATTCCTGATCCAAATATCGGGTGATCTGTAAAAACCTGGAAACCATTTTGCCATGATAAAAAGCGATCCGAGTTTGACTTATCCTGGATATCTGAAAATCTTTTAAGGATTCTTTCCCCACTAAACCCCAAGGCCATTACGAAAATTAAAATGATGAAAGGGATCATTCTTTTTGAATACCGATATACCGGACGGGAAAGAAAATAGAGCATTCCAACTGAAGTCGCAATTAGCCCCATTCTTGATTCAGTAAGAACAACACAAACAGATAATAAAAGTGCTGTGGCGATAAACATTATTTTTTTCAGACCTTGAGATTTCCAAGACTGTAATAAAGAAAGGGGAATCATCATTGAGAAAAATGTACATAAAAAATTCGCATCACCATGACGTATTTTCAATTGAGGCCGTAAATCATAATCACGAACTTCATGAAGGATGAGGTAACGATAAAGAAAATAAATGGCAAAAATTCCATATGCCAAAACTAAAAAATCGAGCACGATTTCACGCCATTCTTTATTCTTTAAAACTAAAACCAAACAAGGGATAAAAAGAATCATTTTCACGAGCGTTTGATACTCTTCATCTAAAAGTACATTCAAGTAATCTTGAGTGGCCAGTGAACTGAGTAGGGGCGTCGTGATGAAGAGAAGGCCAAGGATTAAAGTGAAATACATTGGATCATTTTTTTCATTTTTATTCGATAAGAAATGAATGCAAGTTGCAAACAATGTCCATAAAAGCGTTAAGGATTCTACTCGAAGACTAACTAGCAATGAACTCTCAACATGCAGAGTTGTCACCGCCAGAAAAAGATAGAGTAGCACTGGATACAATGGACAAAAGATGACCGATTGTATTTTGGTTAAAGAAACCATTAAGCTCTCTTAGTGCATTTTAAAACGTAATCCAGGGCCAAACCGAATACGAATCCGATAAAAGCG
Organism: uncultured Bacteriovorax sp.; assembly: GCA_966211385.1. GTDB lineage: Bacteria > Bdellovibrionota > Bacteriovoracia > Bacteriovoracales > Bacteriovoracaceae > Bacteriovorax. Next base: position 1,967 of record CBIHOP010000137.1, on the reverse strand, counting down.
CAAACCACTAGGATCATTTTATTTCTGGGCCAGATTGGAGATTCATTTAATTGAGGTGAAGCAATGACTTCAACAGCTGATTGCTTTTGTTTTTGTTCTACAATATGAGCGAATGTTAATTTATTGATTTTATCTTCGTAGAAATCAAAGTTCGCACCTTTTTGTTCCTGTTGTTTTGTACGTAATTCTGCTACAAGCTCATCAAATTTCTTTTGATCCGCTTCTACTGCCAGGTATTTAAGACGATTAAATAACATATAATTAAGTTCTAGAGCAATTTGGGGAGTAGGTGCTTTAACTTCAATTAAATAATTATTTTCATCTGCACCAGTAAACTGAACATTGATCATTTTACTGAAGTGATCATAGGCCAGTCTCTTATTCGGAAATTTATTTGCGACTGCTTTAGCATCAGCATTTTTGGTTAATAGATCATCTAATAAAAATTCTGTGAAGAGAGCACTTTTTAAATTCAAACCATCGCGAATCCAGATCCAACGATTGCGTGATTCTTCCATATTTGATCCAGGATCTTCGATTTTCAGACGAAAGATGGCTATATGACTTTTTGATGAATAAACTTTAGAAGCTGTAAAACAATAAATTAGGCCGGCTAAAAAGAAAACGAGAGTGCTGCTAACAATAATAGTTTTTGAAGAGAGTTTCGTCATAGTTGATCTCGGTTGAGTTGAATAGTTTAATTATAATTTAAATAATAGAAATTACCATTCAATGGATAGGTTTTTAATCGCCTTGGACATGTCTACAATCGCTTCATTGTCCCGCAGTGCCTCTTCGGCCATTTCAGCTTTTTGCTCTTTGTTCATCGATGCGGCCTTAATGAGTACGCTAAGCAAGTTTTGGTCCTCGTAAAACAGTGCTGACTTATTGTTGATTAAAACGGTTCCTCTTGCTCCAAAGGCAGTAGTGACGATCGGCAGTTTGGCAGCAAGATATTCGATCATTTTCACATTTGTTCCAGAACCTTCTGTTATAGCATTGAGACCAAAATCAGCTCCCCAGAAGTACGGCTGCATTTCTGGAACTCTACCTACTACCTTGAGATGTGGTAAATTGACTAAATTTTCGGAAACTGTTCCGGCAATCAAAAGTACGATTTTTTCTCTCACAAGGTGATCTGCATTTCTCTGCGCCCATTCTGTGAGTTGGTTAAAGGCCTTGACGTTAGGAATATATTTGCTTCCAGTGAAAAGAAAAACGGTTTCATCATCAGCAATTTTGTAACTGGACCTAATTCTTAATCGATCTTGTGGATCAAACCTGAATTTATCAAGGTGAATCCCGTTGGGGACAATCGCAACTTTGGACTTTAAATCACCTGAAACATCATCAAATTTTTGGAAATCAGATTCATTACAGAAAAGAACTCGTTTGGCCTTTTTGAAAGCTGCTTGCTCAATTTTTTTTACAACGCTTTTTAAGAATGGACTTTCGGAATAAAGCTCAAATTCAGCATTGTGAGTATTAACGATTAATTGATGATTAATCAGTCTGCCCAGCGGATAGAGAAATGGAAAGTCGAGCACCATTGAGCTTGCTTCATTTAATTTGTATTTTAAAATTTTCGGGCAATAAATTTTCGTCAGCCACGTTAACCATAGTGGAGGCAGTCCTAATTTGTAGAACACGTATTGAACGGCACCCCAGAGAGGATTACGATTTACATACTCTGTAAGGTTTTCTGAAATTTTATTTTCGCCACTGCTTTTACGTGCGAGATATTCGCTCTTTCTTCCAGTCAAAGAGTAAATTTCAACTTTATAGCCGAGTTTCACCAAGGCCAGACATAAATTAGCACTTCTAAGTTGTCCTCCAGATTCGGGGGGAAAGATCTGAATGCCGGAGACAAAGATAATTTTTTTCATTATTTTTTCGTCAGAAGATAGGTTGTAAGTCTGGAACTTCTGACTCTGCAATCAATAGAGTGGACATGATCCATAAGAACT
>CBIHOP010000136.1:0-8266 GCA_966211385.1 uncultured Bacteriovorax sp. | reverse complement strand
GATTCGAGAATCGGATTTTTAAAGATTCTGATGGATTCGCCGGTATGCCTTTTCATGGGTCACCTTATTTCATTTTCAAGTGGATTTGATGAGGTTCTTAATATAATAAAGTTTAAATTCTGACAATTTAACAAAGCGAAAACCATGCAGATTAACCCTTTAAAACCTGTGATCCTCATCATCTTTTTCATCTGTTTTTCATTGAGAGCACAGGAGAACTTTCTTCCAGAACTAAGTTCCTCTGAAATAACGATGATTAAAGAGCGTAAACTGGTTTTAAAGACAAAAGATGTTCCAGGCTCCCCATGGCCGGAAATCACTTTCTACGCCTTTGTAGAAGCGTCTCCGCTTGAAAGTATGGGAATCTTCAGCGCTCTCGATTACCAAAAAAATTATGTGCCCAATATCCTCGTCTCAAAACCAATCAAACACATCAGTCCAGTGGAAGTTCACACTGAGTACGAAATGCATGTTCCATTCCCCTTCTCCAATGCAAAGTACGTGCATGGATCAATTGTGAAAGCGAAAAAAGATATTTATGAACTCGAGTGGTATAAAGTTGAATCAACTTCAACTGAATCGGTGAAAGGTGCAGCTACATTCATTCCCTTCGAAGGAAAAACTCTCTTTCGTTATCGTTCGTACATTGTTCCGAAATCAGCAATGGCAAAACTCGTGAAGTCTTTCATGCTTAAAGATGTTGAAAAAAGTATTGTGGCGATTCGTGATCACATCGAAAAACTAAAAAAAGAACAATCTCCACTTCTTGCTAAATATTCTGAGTTTATCAATCGCGCTTTAAATGGTGAAAACGTCTACCAAAAGTAGTTGAAGAAAACCTTAGACTAATCACCCTTTTTTGAGTGGCCTGAACAGTTACGCACACTTGTAAAAAAAGGTCTCATCGGACCTTGCGAATGTCAGAAAATAGTAATGAATTGTAAGAAAAAAGAAGTATAAAAAAGTCCTGATGCCCCCTAGAATTTCTTCATAGAGACACACGAGATTACACGAAGTGGTCGACGTCTAAAAACGGATTTTGAAACGTCGATTTTTTCTCTCACTTCGTAGCCTTAAAAAATCCCAATTAAATTTCACTTTCATCAAAACTTTTCCACAATTCTTTCATCACAGGCCCCATTGGTTTCTGTGGATTGCGAATGATAAAAATATCCATCTCCCGCTCTTTTACCGATGGTGTTTTTACAATCGTAAGTTTTTTACTCTGCAGTTCAGCTTTGATCATATCGTAAGGAAGTCCGCCCCACCCTAGACCTTGGACGATTAATTCTTTTTTAAAAGTCATCTCGGTAATCGTAAGATTCTTTCCTCCTTCCAGAATGCCGCTGGACATTTTAGGAGTGTGCCTCGAAGAATCAGCAAGAATAATTTGATTTTGAGTTCTTAAAAAATCATCAGTGATTTTTACACCTTTCACAAGTTGCGTGCTGATGACAGGTACAAGTTTTACTTTGGTGAGTTTCATACTCTTAAAATTTTCGGCCGGTCCATACATGGGTGTAATGGCCATATCAACTTCACCATCAATGAGTCGTTCAACTGTCCCATGCATAACCTCAAAACATAACTGCAATTTTGTCTTCGGATGATTGGTAAAAAAGTCTTTTAAAAATTTAAGGATGAGAGAAACAGGGCTTATGGCATCGATACTGATTCTCAGTTCGACTTCCACACCTTGGTTCATTTGTTCAGCAAGGGCAATGAGCTCGCGATATTCTTTCAAAAGGCCTTTGGACTTTTCATAGAAAATTTTTCCTTCAGCTGTAAGACTAGGCCGATATTCGTCGCGGGAAAAAAGAGTGAGTTGATACTCTTCTTCGAGCTTTTTAATCGCCATACTAATTGAAGGCTGACTTTTATGGAGGTAATCGGCCGCCGCTTTAAAGCTGCCCTGTGTGACAATCGCCTCTATGGTAATAATTTGCTCCAATGTCACTATAACCTCCGAAACTTACCTTTTTGTGTCTAATAGATGATTAGATTAACTTATCGTATCAATAGATAAATTATAATTTGTTTTTATACAAACCTAAGTTAACATTTTTGACAATCTCGTATTTTTCTTAAAAACAACTAGAAGGAGTACTTATGTTCAAGAATTTAGTTTTGGCCTCAGCTATGGCCGTATCATTCAACGCTTTTGCTAAAGCTGAAAAAGTAGAAGTGGATCCAGCAGGATCAAAAATCGTTTACGTTGGTAAAAAAGTAACAGGTTCTCACACTGGAGAAGTAAAAGTTTCTAAAGGTCACTTGAACTTCGAAAACGGCGCTTTAAAAGGCGGAGAATTTGAAGCTGATATGACAACTATCAACAACACTGACCTAACAGACAAAGAATATAACGATAAATTTGTTGGTCACATGAAGAGTGATGATTTCTTTGCTACAGATAAATTCAAAACAGCAAAGTTCGTGATTAAAAAAGCTGATAAAGTTAAAGACAACACTTACAAAGTTACTGGGGACCTTACAATTAAAGGAAAAACAGCTCCAGCAACTTTCGAAGCCACAGCAACTAAAGAATCAGCAACAGCTAAACTTACTTTTGACCGTACAAAATACGACATTAAGTACGGATCTGGAAAATTTTTCCAAGGTTTAGGTGACAAAATGATCAATGATGAGGTTGAATTAACTGTAAATTTAGCTTTAAAAAAATAATGGAGTGACTTATGAGTGATATCACGAAACTAATCAGAACAATTCCTCACTATCCTAAAGAAGGAATTATGTTTCGTGATATCACCACTCTCCTCAAAGATCCTGAAGGTTTCAAAACAACCATCAACCTTCTCGTGAACAAATACAAAAATGCAAACATTGACTACATAGCCGGAATTGAAGCTCGCGGTTTTATTCTCGGTTCTGCTCTCGCCTTTGCTCTTGGAAAAGGATTTATTCCGGTTCGTAAGAAAGGAAAACTTCCAGGAAAAACAATCACTCAAAGTTACGATCTAGAATACGGTTCAGACACCATTGAAATCCATGAAGATGCCATCCATAAAGGGGCAAACATTCTTCTGATCGACGATCTCATCGCCACAGGTGGAACGGCCATCGGAGCTATCACCCTTATTGAAAAAGTAGGTGGAAAAGTTGTGGAGTGTGCGTTTGTCGTGGACCTACCTGAACTAGGTGGAGCTAAGAAAATCCAGGACCTTGGGCACAAAGTTTTCTCCCTTTGCCACTTTGAAGGTCACTAGGCATCATCCCATTCCTATAAAATAGTAATGATCTAATTTTTATTCAAGACTTGAATCTGCTATTCAATTATAAAGCCTCCATCTCAAAAACTTAATGGAGGCCATCATATGAAATCAACTTTAATCACTCTTGCTCTACTTCTTTCAACGAATGCTTTTTCTAAAGATATGTCTCGCACAGAAACTTACGATGAGTCTTATCGTGAATTAGAAGACGGATCGAATGAGTACATCGGTGGGTGTTCAGTTCACCAAGATTATGAAGGAAAACTTTTTAAAGTAACTAAAGAGATCGTTGAATCATATGAACCGGAATACAAAGGTCCAGTTGCTGGAACAATGGAAAAGCTTAAGCATGTTGAAAAAGAACTTTTAGCAGCGACGGCCCAAGATTCAGGTGATGGTGTTGCTGAATTCTTCCATAACGTTGATGACTTCACTCTTGAGAAAATCTCACACAAAACAATTAAAGGCCTTGATCTTTACCGTTGGAACATCGGTGTTGGTGGTGGAAACGGATACTATGAAGTTTACAACCGCACTGAAGTGAAAGGGAAAGTAAAATACGAAAAACTTTCAAACGTATTTGATGGTGATGTTGAGTTCTGTGATTCTAAAGTCTGGTTGAAAAAGTAATATTTAAAAAGGCCGGTTCTCCCGGCCTTTTTTTATTCTCGTAATTCTCTTCGTGCCACTAATTGATAACTTCCAATTTGCCAGAAAATTAGAATGAGAATCATCATCGGTTTAGTTAAAGGAAACCCTTTGTAAGCAAATGTCTCCACTTCGTTTTCTTTCGTATGCACTAGTGCTGATTCATCATGAGTCTTGAGTGCAAAGCCGATTTCAGCTCTTCCCTGTTTCCCTTTTTCATTTTTTGGGTGTTTCGTAATTGTTAAATTCGTTACCGAAAAAATAAAAAGGAAAATAAGTAATGCGAGAGTCGAAAGAAAAGAAAACTTGGCTGCATTGCCTGCGACTTCCACTTCTCTTTCATCGCGCTCTTTTAGTCCTGCCAGTTTTGTCATGACATTCAAGCGCATCGTAGTACTAAAGAGCATTTTGGTAATGATATAAATTAAATCGAAAACCCAGGCAATGAATAGCCAGCCAAATATATCCCAGCCAAGACCATTGGTTTTCATATTATCAAAACCTTTGATCGTCGCCCAAATCATAAAGCCAATGATGATGGGAGACATATAGAGAAAATAAGAAATTAAAATTTTATCAAAACGCGATAACTTAGAATTCATGATAATCCTCCACACGAAAAATATCGTGTATGTTTTTTTCAAAATACATTGATAAACGAAATGCCAGTTCGAGAGATGGATTGTAGTTTCCTTTCTCGAGAGCATTGACTGTTGCGCGAGTGACTCCAATGACGTCAGCGAGTTCCTGTTGCGTGATTTTCTTCTCCGCCCTCAGAACCTGCAATTGGTTCACCAGCACTAATTTAGGTTTTAAATTTCCCATGGTGCTCGACTCCTTCAATGTAAAGTAAACTATACACTCCAAGGACTGATGTCAAGTTTACTTTACAAAATGTCGAGTTTTTTTGACATCAGCTTTTAAGTTCAGGAACTTAAAGCCAATTAATTTTTTTAAGATATTTTTTAACATGGGCCGCGGCCATCTGCGGCTCATGATGAGGAAGCTTCGATGGTTTTTCCATCGTCACTTTATTCCCCTTAGCGATGAGATCTTCTGCGAGCCTTTCCATGCCATCATCACCTACGACGAGGTCATCAATCCCTGTAATGAGATGGATGTTTTGATGAGTGAGAGTAAGATTTTCTTTTTCTGATTTTATCCATGGAAAAACATTATCTGGTTTCAGGGCCGGTGAAACCAACTGTTCACGAACTTTCAATGTGCTTTTGTAAAATGGTGTATCAAAAAGATGAACGATATCTTTGGGAGCTTTTCCGAGTCCTACACAAACCGCCACTTTTTCAAATGGCGTGAAGGCAGGAAGTTCAAGTGCTTTCAAAGAAAGTAGACTTCCAAGCGAATGACCGCCTAGAACCACTTTAAGTTCTCCGGCCTGTATTTGGTGTTCATTCAAAGGAAATTCGTTCTTAAAATGGCCTTCTAGGCCTTTAAAAGCTGTGTAAAACAATTCGTGCCCATGCTTTTTGAATGTGTCGAAGTCTTCAACTTCTGAAAAATTTCCCAGGTAGTGGCCAGGCAGATCAAAAAGCGCACACGCAACTCCGACTTCCGCTAATCGGATAGGCCAGTTGAGGATGGAACTTTTATCGGCGGTGTAACCATGAGTGAAAATGGCCCACGTAGATTTTATTTCTTCTGAAGGATCTGGAAGAAAGTAAAAAATATTCGTTTGCTGATTTTGATATGGGATAGTTTCTTTGATGATTTTCATACGTAGACAATAACAAAAAGGGGGACCATTGTCCCCCCTCGCGTTTATTCAAAAATTATTTTTTGGGAAAGACGACTGGCCATTCAGCTTCAACGTCCATATCGCACTCGAGTTTCAAACGTTGCTCTACTAAAACAAATCGTTCAGTGTCTGCATTGTAGCTGTATGTGGCCGATGCTCCACAATCGCCAATTCCTCTTCCTTTGCTAAAAGTTCCCAAAGTTTGAGTTTCAGGATCGTAACCCGCACCCATGAGGTTTGTTGTAGCACCAAAGTTTCCAGCTGAATCAACTTCCACGACGGCCACATCAGTAATATCGCCATATGTGTTTACGATATAAGCGCGCTCCAATGAATTGTACGCATACATTTCACAACCAAGGACATAGAGTTTGTTCACTGATTTCACTCCGACCATTGAGGGCAGATCATAAACTGAATTCTGCATCCACTCACCTCTTTCAGTGGTAACTTCCGGACAAGCAAGAGCATGTCTTTCTTTAAGGGCCTTTGGAATTTCGATTTTTGTTTCACTAGCTAAAACAGAAAATGACAAAGTCATAAGGACGGCAGCGATTGTTGTTTTCATGTGGTTTCTCCCTTAATCTGCGAATGGCGTTAAAGTTTTGAGAAAATATCACAGTCCTATGTTTAGGGGTGAGTGTTGAAAACATTACAGTGTAAAAAAAATGAGAAAATAATTGACGAAGAAAGTGCAATCCATTAATTTTTAGATTCCAAAAAATGGTCTTGCCCAGGTAGCTCAGTCGGTAGAGCAAGGGACTGAAAATCCCTGTGTCGGCGGTTCGATTCCGTCCCTGGGCACCATCTTGGTACTTTAAAAACCTCGTTTAACCCACGAGGTTTTTTTTTGCCTTTTTTTCCAGGTGGCCAACGATGAAATCGATCCTCGCATTAATTTTCACAGCTTTAACATTAAACGTAGAGGCCTATGAAATGTCCTTTATTGGCCCTTGCTCGGACGTCCCTCTTCTCGCAGTCCATAGAACATATGGTCCTGGCCTCCATGTTGGTGGTGAAACGATCGAACTCCTGCAATCTAAAGGGATTCCTTTTGAGGGGAGCATTTTAGGCCTTAGCCGAGTTTTTAATTCACCTAATGGTCTGGACGCTATGGAAGTGATTAGTGATAACGAAATGATGGCCTATGGATGGTGCTTTGAAATCGATGGTCTGATTCCCGAAGTGTACGCAAATGAAGTTGAAATAAGACCTGAGACCCAGAAAATTGTCTGGTTTTATGGTTATGCCCATTATGTAAATGGCCAATGGATCTCTCAATGCGAGAAGAGTTTTGAGCGTAAATCACCTCAGTTCTGTAAGTAGTCCTCACCAAGTATTTAGTTAATATCATTCCAAAAGATTCCGAAAAAAGATCATGGGTAAATCAACCATCATCTTCATTCTTTTTTCTACATGCGCTCTCGCCGCATTTATGCCTTCCTTTAAATCAGGGAGATACTACAGAGCAGATGGAAGATGGATTGTTCATGAAGGAAAATCTTTGTTCAAAGTAAACGAAGGTTCTGGAAACGAAGAAGTCATTTCTTTTAATCTCGAAAAAAATGAATTCCAACATCTGGTTAAATATTCACTGTGTTTTAAAATACTCGCTGACTGCCATCTAACTTGCAAAGGTGAACTTGTAAAAAAAATAAAGATGCTTGAACCGTGGGAAGAAACTTCAACACTTTCTTCTCGCGCCGACAACACACATCCCGACAGTAAACTAGAGGCGTGCAAAGCAGATGAATAAAAAAATACTTATTATGTGTTTGTGCGTTTTTTCTTCAATGTCATTTGCCAAAGACGACTGCGTGTTTTTTGTTATGGGAGGAGCGAAAGACTGGATGACTTTACTCCCAAAAATCGTTACCGATATTTCTATTAGTGTGGATGCTGGTGTTAAAGAGCAGGCCAGAAGAACTGGATGTGATATCATCTCGACATCCAACGACTCTCCCGAAGATTTCAAAAAACATCTCGCCAAATTAAAAAAATATAAACCAGGAACTAAATTTCACTTTGCCCTTACGGATCATGGTGCACCACCTGACATGCGCAATATCAACGGATCATGGCTGACGACGGGTATGGGACAATTCATCTCCTATCATGATTTTTTTACGAATCTAAAAAATACGATTCCCAAGGGATCACATCTCACCTTTCATGTGAACACTTGTTATCCTGGAATGAATGATGCTCTCCTTGCCAATAAAATGGAAGATCACTTTGATGTATGCTCTAGTTCATCAACTATGCCTGAACTGATGTCAATGAATCTCCACGAATTGGAGAAACTTCCCAATGGAAACGTTCGCGGTCCTTACGGCGTTTTAGGACTTGATTATGCGAATGCATTCAAGCAAAAAAACGGTCGAGCTCCGAGTTTAACAGATTTTCATCTTAATGGACGCAAAGGTGATCTCGGAAATCTAAAAAGAGCACCAGGAATGACGACGTCGATGACGTTCGTTTATCGTGTTCTTCAAAAAAAGAAATTGCCGATACCACTTGCGCATTCTGATCTTGAACAAAGAATTGCGATCATCAATTGGAAAGATAAAGACGCCTTAGAAAAATTTTTATCCACTTCTAAAGAAGAGATTACCCAGACTATTCAGGTGCA
>CBIHOP010000135.1:0-8269 GCA_966211385.1 uncultured Bacteriovorax sp. | reverse complement strand
TGGAGAAGGATTTAGGCGCGTTTAATTTCGTGAGTATCGAAGAGGGATTGAACAGACTTTATCGATCGAAAGCTTAGTTTTCATCTACAACGCTGGAAGGTGCTCTCAGATTCTCAACCCGCATATAATGGTCAACGGCACCGAATCCCTTAAAGGCCCCTTCGTGAAAGCTTGTCGTGAAAGCAAAACCCGCTTCCGTAACAGCATCAAAACTTCCATAGAAAAAGACATTTGATAAACCAAAAATATTAAAATAATGAACTTTGCTATTACAGTTTTGAGCTAGATTATTTGTAAAATTCTTCAGCGGCCAAAGAGGTATTGAAGTCCACTCTGTAGGTGCTTTCTCCGTTAAATCTCCTAGACAACTTTTTAGAAACGCCCGTTTTTTTGATGCTGAAAAAATATACTTCAATGATTTTTTCTCACATGATTCGATGTCTTTTGCGGTTACACGATCGTGACTTAAATCTTTGAGATATTCAATATAGTCGTTTTGCAGGGATCTTCGGCAATTGTCGAAGAGGTTCCTAAAATTCAAAAATCCTTTCTTAGGTTGCTCGTCGCAAACTCCATCAAGAGTATCAAAGACATTGCTTACACTTTGTCGATTGAGATATCTAATTCCAGCAACGTTAATTTGATATTTTCCACTCACATGATAAGGAGCACGGAGCTGATCGTTTTCAATCATATTGATAGCAAGCGGATTCACGCCACTCATACGCTCAAGAATAAATTTCGCACGCTCGCGATATTTTTTCCCCAGCATACCTTTTGTTTTCTGAGTTCTGTAATCGACTGTAAAAGTGAGAGAAAGTTTTTGTTCTGTTGTATTCGCCCCTTTTATATCAACATCATCACGAGCATCCAGGAGATTCCGTTCACTTTCGTATTCAAGCGCTACTTTTTTCGTCTCACTTGCAAGTTTTGTTGCACCTAAATCGACATCCATCAGTTTATAAAGAAAGCTTGTGAAGAGACGCGAAAGTGCATCTTCCGTATATTTCATTTTTTCAAAGTAATGCTTAAAAAAGTTTTTTACTTTTCCTTCTTTCGTAATTTCAATTTGCTGAGTTTTAGCCGTCTTTTGCCCTCCAAGCAGGAGGAAGTTGTAGCGGTGATTGATGGTTTGAGATTTTTTCTTTTCTTCACTGATAATATATGGCGCGAGAATGTCTAAATCACCTTCACGATTTTTTAAAAGCTGTTGCAGTTCCATGGCAACAGGATCTTGAACAGACATTTCGCTCACATCGCGACTCTTCAAATTTAAAAATATTTTATAGCTGCTTTCGAGTTCATAACTAAAATCATAAGAGAGTAATGTCATTTTCAAGATTTTAAGGAAGTCTGCCTGCACTCTGAGAGCAATTCCCGCTGTCGCAAGTTTCGTTTTCTCAAAATTAAGTCTTAAAAGGTTTTGATCGGGATCGGAAACGATTTCCAATCTCGTCAGTTTTTCTAATTTCGCAAGAACTCCAGCTGCTCCCGTCACTCCAGTATAAAGTGGAGCACTCACTAATCCTCCGGCCTTGAAACTCAGTGAATCTTCTTTGAAGATCATTTCATTGGGAGACATCTGTTTCAAGTGATTCAATCCGAGCGACATAAACGGCATGAAAAGTTTTTCGAAATGTCTCATTAATCCGTCTTCGTATGAATCAGCAAAGTGAATCCATGTAAATTTACGGTGGAAAACAATACCGGCGAATGCCGCTAAATTTTCCTGACTCATATCGATTACTTGTTGATCACGCAAACTTCCCATGATCTTGGAAGCATCAATGCTGACAGTAAATGTGTCAGTAACGATCCAGCGAGTATCATGATCAAACTGTGGTTCAAGTTTCCGTTCAATGGAAACACCAAAATCCGCAAATGGACGGCGGTACATGAATCCTACGCTGTTCAATCCGCCTGTGACTGTTAAACGATTATTAAGAACCCTTTGGGCCTCACGTTTACCAATATTTTCATACTCGTGATTAAATTCATTGAATATTTGCTGATACAGATTGTTTTGATTAACACCTAAACTGATGGGATCAACACTGTTTCCCGTTTCGACGTCGTAAGCTTTTTCCAGTTTTTCAGCATCGGTCACGGTGAGGTACGTGAATTCCTCAGCGCGCACAACTCCAGACATCCCGATCAACAAGATCAGTACGCAAACAATTTGTCTGTAGAGTGAACGATTAGTCATGGCGTGATTTCCCCAAGGCCATTGTATAAGGGCTTATCGGACCACCCTAGAGCAAACTTGATCGTTTTGGTTTCCCCTACTTGCCCGACTGTCCCTCGGGAAAAACTGCCAATTAAATTCCCCAATGGTTCCCAAGCTGTTAAAATACCAATCACGAGGGAGAACGTATGAAAGGGATTCGTTTAAAAATAATGCTTTTAACAGCACTTATGCTGACACTTTGTTGCGGACTTCTCTTTTATCGCAGTCTTTACACATTCGACGGACCAAAATCGGTACAAAATTTAGAATTTGAAGAACTTCGTAGTCTTGATTTGCAGTTAAATGCGAATGCCTATTATCTTCGAAAAAATATTAATGCTGATACAAGTGATCTAAAAGCACAGTCACAACGCATTCAAGAGTTACTGACTATTTTAAAAGACATGAAAATTACTTCACCAGATATGAGTGAAGGTGTGAAAACAGTTCAAGCATATTTCAAATCAAAAGAAAAAAAGATTGAAAGTTTCATCAGCGCACATGCAGAGTTAAGAACTAACGTGAATCAATTTGTTTCCCGTTACAATGAACTTGCAAAAAATAAAATCACTTTCTCGTTGGATAAAAATGATAAACGTGATTTTTTTCGTGAATGTTTAACTGATGTTTATATGTATTTAAGTTTTTCTTCAAAGGAAAATGAGGGCCGATTACTCGAAGATTTGAAGATTATGAGTCAGGTCATCAATTATGCTGAAGCTCCCAACCCACTCATTCAAAGTTATTACAACGGAATCGAAAGCATTCTTAAAAGTGTAAAAACAACAGATCAACTCATTGAGGATTTCCACCAAAATGGAATTAACAATGAAATGAATCTGATTGCAAAATCCTATCATGAAGACAGTTTGAATCGTGAAAAAGACAACGAAACTTTCGTGAAATTAGTTTTTGCGGCGTTTGTTTTTTATCTTATCGCCATGACAATTATCATTCGCAAAAACTAAGTCGAGCGTTTTGCAAAGGACTGTACGACTGATTCATCGAAGTAGTTGGCGCTCATACCGGCATCAACAACCATCGCACTTGCATTAATCCCCGACGAGGCAGGGCTCAGAAGAAAGGCAGCGGTATTGGCCACTTCCTGCGTCTCTAGCGCTTGATGCCTGAGAGTTAATTGTTCAGCATAAAGATAATTATCGACATATCCAGGAATGCCTGCAGAGGCCGATGTTTTTAGTGGTCCTGAACAAAGTGCATTGAAACGGACTTTAGATTTCTCTGCAAATGATTTAGCTAGAAACGCTACTGCAGAATCAAGTGAAGCTTTAATAGGTCCCATGTAACCATAGTTTGTTGCTCGCGTATTAGAAATGGAAATAGTTACAACAGAAGCTTCGGGATGCAAAACATCTTCAAGGGCATTAGAGAGAGCAATAAGTGAAAAACAAGAAATGGTTGAAGCTTGCAGATAATCTTTTAATTTCGTTTCATGAAAAGGTTTCATTCCTTCCGAATAATTTGCAAAGGCAATTGAGTGCAAAAATCCATGCAACAAAACATTCTCTGATTTCAGTGTTTGGCCGAATTGAAAGATAGCTTCTTCGCTTTCCACATCGAGAAGATAAACTTTTTTACCCGGAAATAATTTTTCGACATTTTTTTTATTTTCTTCATTCTGAACAGTGAATATAAGGTCAGCACCCTGTTCTTGCAGAGTTTTTGCCGTAAACGTTGCTACTGATTTTTTATTAGCTACACCCGTTATTAAAAAGCACTTATTCTCTAATTTCAAAAAACTCATTACACACTCGCTACTGTAAATTCGATGAGCAGAACCGTTTTACCTGCCACTTTCGTTGTGCCTTTCATATAGTGAGCATTCGCCAGACTCTCTGTTAATTCTACTTCCATCTGGAGTTCATCGCCTGGTCTCACCATATTTTTAAATTTTGCATTTTGAACTCTTGTCACGACTCCAAGTCCAGCTCCTTCCTTTCCGGCCATTAAAGCTGCTCCACTTTGAAAAAGAGCTTCTTGTAAAAGCACTCCTGGCATTATGGGATTTCCCGGAAAATGTCCTTTGAAAAAATCCTCTTCACCCGTGAGTTTTAAACTTGTCGTTATTTTATTTTCGGAGCGCTCAACAACCTTATCGACAAAAAGAAAAGGAGGACGTTGAGGTATTAATTCAGTGATCGCTGGATACATTAAAATCCTCCAGAGATTTAAATCGACGCTCCTGTGATGTAGCTTGCTTCTCTACTTGCCAGAAAAAGAACCGCGGCGGCCACTTCTTCTACTTTTCCAAATCGTTTCATAGGAACATCTTTCATGTATTCTTTTCGTTGTTCTTCAGGAAGGTCCGCTAGCAATTCTGTGTCGATAAAACCAGGACAAACATTGTTCACAGTGATTCCACGTTTAGCGACTTCTTTTGAAAGTGATTTGGAAATCGCAATTTGACCGGCCTTTGAAGCCGCGTAGTTGGCCTGTCCAGGCAATCCCAGCGAACCACCAATCGATGACATATTCACAATACGTCCGTAGCGATTTTTCATGAATTGCAATACGGCATGCTTACTCATCAAGAAAGTTCCTGTGAGATTTGTGTTGATCACATCATTCCATTCCATCAAACTCATTGTGGCCGTCAGCTGATCACGTCTGATACCTGAATTATTCACCAGTACTTCAATCTTTGGATGATTTTCTTCAACGTATTTATAAAATTCGATGACGGCATTTTCATCGCGAACGTCACATTTTTTTACGATGAGTTTATCTGAATTTATTTCGGCCTTAAATTTTTCTGCAGCAGCATCATTTCCCGCATAGGTTGAAATAACAGTGGCCCCTTCTTTTAAAAAAGCTTCTGCAATCCCGCGCCCGATTCCACGCGTTCCACCTGTTACGATGACTGTTTGATCCTGAAATTTCATGCCACTTTTCCTCTGTAAAAATTGATCAAATTTTACGTGAAGTTCCGGGCCTAGACAATGCTTTTGCTTGGTGTTACTCTGGACAACATGCTGACAATCACTGCTGAAAACACTTTATCTTCAACATCAAAGGAAGCTTTGAATGAGATTTACCTGGAAATCTTCGAAAGCTGGAATAGAGAGAAATTTTTTGAAAAGTTTAATTTTCACTCGAAATTTCTCATTCTCATTGCGTATTGGGATGGAAGACCTGCAGGATTTAAAATCGGATACGGTCAGGATAATGAACTTTTTTACTCATGGACGGGTGGTGTCCATCCCAACTATCGCAAGCGTGGAATTGCAGAATCGTTGATGCTGAAACAACACGAATGGTGTGTTCAAAATAAATATAAAGTCATTGAAACAAGAACGCGCAATAAATTTCCGGATATGATTAAGCTCAATTTAAAACATCAGTTTCAGATTGTCGGAACATTTACGGACACAGACAAAGAACCAAAAATTATTCTGAGAAAAAATATTTAAGAATGAGATTTCTCTAAGCGTGAGAGATAATTGTCCACTTCGTGTGCTTGGATAACACCGTAATTGGCAGCTCCAAGCCACCCGGACATAATGATCCCCACAGATCCTGCATGAAAGAGTCCAGGCAGTTCTTTGTGCATATTCATTGAGACTTCAAGGCCTTCAAATTTTGTTCCGAAACTTGCTCCTTTTTCATGGAGTGTATATCGCTGAACTGTTAAAGGAGTGGCCGCATCGACAAAATCAATCTTCGCACGAATACCAGGATGAATTTTTTCAAGGCCAGAAAGCGCGCGTTCAATTAAAAAGGCTTTTTGTTTTTCATAGTCTTCATCAGAGAGATTTACCCAATCTTCATAGCGAGCGTTTGAAGACGAAACAATAGCATATTTGGGCTCAAGATGTGGCCGTGAATCAGGGTAGTAAACTGAGAAGGTTTGACTTCCAACTTTCGGCGAGAGAATAAGTTCAGTTGAAAAATGATCATCCTGACTAGTGAAAATGAGATCACCAATAAAAGGAATGGTCTCTCCTTTTTTGAGACCCATATAAACCTGGCATGAAGATGTATTCAAGCGAACAGCATCGGCCTTCTTCACATATTCTGCAGAGAAATTTTCATCTCCAACCATTTTATGAACCGTCGTCTTCAAATTAGAATTGGAAACGACACTTTTAGAATGAATCGTATGGCCTTTGACCTGCACTCCAACGGCACGCCCGTTTTCAACGATAATTTTATCGACTTTCGCTTGCAACTGAATATCGACATTGTTTTTAAGCAGCTCATCTTTCATGAGCCCGATCATGGTGTCGGTTCCACCTTGGAAAATATAAACACCTTTACTCATGAAATTCGAGAAAACGATACCGTAAGAAATGGCCGGATCTTCTAAATTTGATCCGTTTGCATACACAATTGGTTCAAGTAAGAAACGAGTGATATCATTGCGGCCTGGAAAGTATTTTTCGAACAACTCTCCATTTGTCATTTGAGAGTTGTCATAAAAATTCATGTTAGCGAGTTCATCGAAAAAACCTTGAACTGTTTCTCGAGCAACACCAAACTTTGTAACGAGTGTTTCTATGAAATGTTCTTTGGTGAAATCAGTTTCAACTTCAAACTGTGGATTGATATAACGAACTGACTTTAATTGGTGAATGCGATCAGCAATATCTTTGTTCCAGTATTTGCGGCAAGTTTTAATCATCCCGACAGGGAAACCATGAAGTGAAACATCAAAAATATGTTCGCCATCCTGACGCTTAAACCACGTTGCAAAGCCACCTAATTTATTGTGGGATTCAAGGAGAAGAACGGAGCGGCCATCGCGTCCCATTTTATTTGCGAGTGTCATTCCCGCAAGCCCTGAGCCTACGACAATGACATCATAATTTTTTGTGATCTTATCTTTTGATGAGTAAAGCATGGTTCTATTTTTTTAATTGCGAGAGTGGAGATAGTTTAAAAATCGCCGTTCCCCATTCTTTGTTATCAGCAGCACCAACAATAAGGCATGAGAAAACAATCTCGCCGTTATCGTTCATATCAATCTCTCCACTGAAACCAGGATAATGTGGATTCGAAAGTACTTTGGCCATTCCTAAATCTGTTTTAATCTCATCACCTTCACCGATAAGTTTTTTAATTCCTTCAGTAGTTGCAATGTAAATTCCTCTTTTACCGGCCTGATCACGTGCTCTGAAGGCCACTGTTCCTTGCGCATTAACTTTCGGAGTAAACATTTCAATTTCTGAAATCTCATCCAGATTTTCAATCGCTAGGTTTCTTAAAATGCCTTCTTTGTAGAGAACGAGAACTTTATGAGAATCTTCTAAAGTTGCTGTAAAGGCCACTAGACCGTTGTTAGATAAAGTCGCATTGTTGGCAAAACCTAAGTAAAAAGACTGTGGATCTGCATCACGGTCACGGGCGATGACAACCGACTCATAAGAATTTCCCGTTGGCTTCAAGAGAAGAATTTCATCACCATTTGATTCATCCCACTCTCCGGTCTGACCTAGACGACGTTTGAAAACCATTTCTTTATTGTCATTTAAGTGTAAGCGGAAAAGATAAGAAGATTTATTTCCGTAAGATTCAACTCCTTCCGAAATAATTTTATTTAATTTTGAATCATTGAATGAATAGAACGTGCGCGCGTTTTCTTCATTAGTTCCACGGAAGAAAACAGATCCATCATTCATGATTTGAGCATAGGTATAGTGAACAAGATCATAAGCTTCAGGTTTTAGAATCTGATCAACTTTTAAAGATTGGCCATCAAGAACGAATAAACCGTCAGTGATTCCTTCATCAAAAAGATTGAACACAACTTTTCTTTGAGAATTGATTGAAGGATCAGTAATGAATCTTGAATCAGGAGCTGTGTAAATTATTTTACCGTTTTCTTCTTCCGAGAGTTTCAACCAAAGACCTTGATTGTTTTCACCGTTGAAGGCCATAAGTTTAAAGACAACATCGCCACGATTATTAATCGTTGGTGAAGTGTTACTCAAATAACTCATTGGAGGAAGGTTATGACCGTCTCTGATGTTTGCACGGGCGAGAAGTTCAGGAGCATTATATTCCGGCAAAGCTGCCCAAGAT
>CBIHOP010000134.1:0-8318 GCA_966211385.1 uncultured Bacteriovorax sp. | reverse complement strand
AGAAGGTGCAAGTTATATCGAGCACATTAAACATGAGCACGTAGCAGATGCTCGCAATAACGGATTTAGTGCGACAACAGATTTCTCAAGAATTTCAGACGTTGATGCAATAATTCTTTGTGTTCCAACTCCACTTAACAAATACAGAGAGCCAGATCTTGGATATGTTCTAAGTACAGTTGAATCAATTGTTCCTTACTTGAGACCAAACCAAATTGTTTCACTTGAAAGTACAACTTACCCGGGTACAACTGAAGAAGAACTACTTCCACGTCTTGAAAAAAGCGGTTTAAAAGTTGGTGAAAATCTTTTCTTGGTTTTCTCACCTGAAAGAGAAGATCCAGGAAATGAAAACTTCACGACTAACACGATTCCAAAGGTTGTTGGTGGTCAGACTGCAAAGTGTCTTGAAGTTGGTTTGGCGCTTTATGGTCAAGTTATAGATAAATTGGTTCCAGTAAGTTCTGCCAAAACAGCAGAAATGACAAAGCTATTAGAAAACATTCACCGTTCAGTTAACATCGGTCTTGTTAACGAAATGAAAATTGTCTGTGACAAAATGAATATCGACATTCACGAAGTAATCGATGCCGCGGCAACTAAGCCATTTGGATTTGTTGCATACAGGCCAGGTCCTGGAATTGGTGGTCACTGTATTCCTATCGACCCTTTCTACTTAACATGGAAAGCAAGAGAGTTTGGTGTACACACTCACTTCATTGAACTTGCTGGAGAAATCAACTCTTCAATGCCATCATGGATTTTAAAGAAAATTTCAAAATCTCTTAACGAAATGAAAAAGCCGGTGAACGGATCTAAAATCCTTGTTCTTGGTATCTCATATAAGAAAAACATCGATGATATGCGCGAATCTCCATCTGTTTTCCTTATGGAAAAAATCAGAAATGAAGGCGGAGTTGTTTCTTACTCAGATCCTCACGTTCCGGAATTCCCGGAAATGCGTGAACACTCTTTCGATTTGAAGAGTGTTGATCTAAGCCCGGCAGTTATCAAGTCATACGACTGTATAGTTCTGGCAACTGACCACTATAAGTTTGATTATCAGATGATTCAGGAAAATGCTCAGTTGTTAATTGATACTCGTGGAAAATACAGAAAGAACTACTCTAATGTAGTAAAGGCATAAAAATGGCAAATTTCGCTGTAATTGGAGTTGGTGGATATATTGCTCCAAGACATTTGGAAGCAATTAAAGATCTTGGACATAATCTTGTAACAGCTTATGACATTAATGATTCTGTTGGGATCATGGACAGATTTTTTCCGGACTGTATGTTTTTTACTGAGTTCGAAAGATTTGAAGCTTTCGTAGATAGCCTAAAAGGAACTCCTCAAGCTATCGATTATGTTTCAATCTGTTCTCCAAACTATCTCCATGCTTCTCACATTAAATTTGCTTTAAGACATAATGCAAATGCTATTTGCGAAAAACCATTAGTATTAAATACAAAAGATCTTGATGATCTTCTTGATATCGAAAAGAAAACCGGGAAAAAAGTTTTTACAGTTCTTCAATTAAGAGTACATGATGCAATCATCGCTCTTAAAAACAAAGTTGAAAAAGAAGGTAAGACTGACAATCAAGTAACTCTTGATTACATGACTTCACGTGGACAGTGGTATCTTGAATCTTGGAAAGGCGATGTTAAAAAATCGGGTGGATTATCGACAAACATCGGTGTTCACTTTTTCGATATGCTTACATGGATCTTTGGAAAAGCAACTGAAGTGAAAGTTGAACACAAAGATGCGCTAAGAGAAAAAGGTTATATTCGACTTGAGAAAGCACAGGTTAAATGGGAACTAACAATCGACAGTAAACGTCTTCCTGAATCAGCAAAAAATTCTGGGAAAACGACTTTCCGTCAAATTAAAATCAACGATGAAGAATTTGAATTCAGTGAAGGTTTCACAGAACTTCACAAGCGAGTTTATACAGATATCTTAAACGGAAAAGGTTACGGCCTGGAAGCAGCTAGATACGCCATCGAAATTGTAGAAGATATCAGGGGATTATAATGAGTTACTTTAAACACGACACTGCTATCGTAGATGAGGGTGCTCAAATCGGTGATGAGTCCAGAGTTTGGCATTGGGTACATATTAGTGCAGGGGCCAGAATCGGAAAAAAATGTTCTTTCGGTCAAAATGTTTTTGTGGGTAATAAAGTTGTCATTGGTGACAATGTTAAAATCCAGAATAACGTTTCTGTTTATGATAATGTCATTCTGGAAGACGACGTGTTTTGTGGACCATCAATGGTTTTTACAAACGTTTATAACCCAAGATCGGGGGTAGTCAGAAAAGATGAATATCGCGACACTGTTGTAAAAAAAGGTGCAACGATTGGAGCAAACGCAACGATTGTTTGTGGAGTTACAGTAAACGAATATGCATTTATCGCAGCTGGCGCAGTCATCAATAAAAACGTTCCGGCGTTTGCATTAATGGCCGGTGTTCCGGCAAAACAGATTGGTTGGATGAGTAAATTTGGTGAAAGAATTCCACTGCCATTAACTGGAAATGGTGAATTCCGTTGCCCTCATACTTCTGAAAACTACAAACTTACTGACGGGCAAATTAGTCTGGCTTAATCATGCAAACATGTCTTCCAGCTATTACAGATGAGATGTTAAGCTGGTTTGAAATAATTATTAACGAGCGCTTTGGCATACAAACGAAAGTGGAACTCGTCGACGATTACTACAAGATATCTAATTCAAAATTTAGCAACTCTATATTCATTGGGAAAATCGATTTAAATTTTTATAAAACTGGATGTCAGTTAAATTGTTATAGCTGGAATCCCGCAGTTGAAGGTTTGCTTTCTGTTCTTGGCGGCTCTCTGTTCGCTCCGGCATCACAACCATTAAAAGAGAATATCATTAATGATTTTAGAATTGATTATGACATTCTGGGTCTTTGTTACTGGATGATGAATAGAATGGAAGAGATAAATTCTTCCGACAAAGATCACTATGATCGATTTGCAGCAACGAGTTCTCACGCTTTTAAAAACGGATATCTGGACAGACCAATCGTAGATGAATGGCTGGACATTTTTAAACAAGTCATCGTTAAAAGCTGGATCGGAGTTGAGTTAAAAGAAACTCAATTCAAAATTGCTCTTACTCACGATATCGACATTCCAAGTTTGTATGCTTTTAAATCTTGGAGGCAAATTGCGTATTTGATGGCGAGTCATTTAAAACACAAAAAGGTTCTAGAGTTTTTTAAGGCCCCGTTTGCTAAGCTTTTTTCGAAGCAAAAATTATCCTCAATGGATCCCTATAATACTTTTGACTGGCTGATGGATCAGTCGGAAAAAGCAGGATTAAAAAGTACGTTTTATTTTATCTGCGGCACAACTGATCCGGATAAAGACGGTGACTACGATATAGAACATCCGATCATTCAGGAAATTTTTAAAAAAATTCACCGACGTGGACATGAGATTGCTCTTCACCCAAGTTTTGAGACTTATCTATCAAAAGATCAGATTAATCACGAACTTAAAACTCTTCAGCAGGGATGTGCAAAGGCCGGTGTTAATCAAAAGTACTGGGCCGTTCGAATGCACTATCTGAAATGGAGACATCCGGTCACGTTAAACCTACTAAATGACGCAGGTTTTAGTAATGACTCTACACTGGGATATCACGATAAATCCGGATTTAGATGTGGAACATGTATTCCTTATAGAGGTTTTGATCCATTAGGGAACAAAATTCTCGATATCAAAGTTAAGCCCCTCATTCTGATGGAAAGTACTTTGGTCGGCGGAGTTTATACCGAAATGGCCAGCTCTCAGGATGTGTTGAAAACGATGAATTTTTACAGAGAAATTTGCCAGAAATTAAATGGCGAATTTGTACTTCTGTGGCACAATTCTTCTTTTGATAAGAAAGAATATTTTAATATTTACTCCAAATTTTTAGAGTAATTTTTCCTATATAAGTTTATGAAAATTTTGCACTTATCACATACAGACATAACTTCAGATTCACGGATTCTGAAAGAAATGACTTCCTTGTTAAAACTTGGAAGTAATCACTATATTTGTGGAATCGGCACAAAAGATATTAATTCAAGAACGATTGAAATAAACCCAAGTCTTAAAATCATTTGTCTGGATTTAGTAATTAAAAAAACAAAACTCTTAAGACCACTTCGTATTTTTCTGACTTATATCGAATTATTTTTCACGATGTTAAAAGGTGCAGTTAAAACAAAACCAGATATCATTCACTGTCATGATGTATTTGTCCTTCCGGTTGCGGTATTTGCAAAATGGTTTACTGGGGCAGAATTAATTTACGATGCCCATGAATTAGAATCAGAAATGTTTCATGGGAATAAAAAGGCCGGCAAAGTTGTTCTTCTTATTGAAAAAATCTTATGGAGAGCAATAGATGCTCTTATCGTCGTAAGTCCATCAATTGAAAAATGGTATTACGATAATCTTGGCAAGAAGAAGTCGGAAGTCATTCTCAATTCTCCTATAGTAAATCCAGGCACTCCAACTGTTTCAACACAATATTTAAGAGAGAAATTTAATATTCCCGCTGATCAAAAAATATTTCTTTATGTTGGATTATTAACAGGCGGTAGGGGATTAGATCTTATTCTTAATGTTTTCGAACGTTCTGATGTTAAGTCACACATGGTTTTTTTAGGCTATGGAGATTTAAGTGATACATTAAAAAATGCTGAAAAGAAGAACCCTAAAATTCACGTTCACGATGCTGTTTCTCATTATAGAGTTACAGAAATTGCAGCCAGTGCCGATTTTGGTCTGTGTTTAGTTCAAAACGTTTCTTTAAGCGACTATTACTGTTTGCCCAATAAACTGTTTGAATATTCATTTGCTGGCGTGAAAGTTCTGGCATCAAACTTCCCGGAAATTTCCAATGTAGTTAAAAAATATAATCTGGGAGAATGTGTTGAGCTTGATCAGCAAGACATTTATAAGGCCGTTTTAAAATTAGAAAATGAAGCAATTACATCAAAAGAAGTAGACGAAAATATCTATAAAGACCTGAGCTGGCGCGCTCAAGAATTAAAACTTTTGAATTTGTATAATACTCTCTTAATAGCGTAGAGAAAGGAAAAAAATATGTGCGGTTTGTTTGGTTTAATATCTAGTACCTCGGTTAGTAGTCAAGACCTAAAAACTCTCGTAAAACATTCAGAACAACGTGGTAGGGACTCAAGCGGAGTTGTTTTTAATGACAATGGTAACTACAGCATTCGAAGAGCTGATTTCAACATTAATAAACTTTTAAAGAGGCTTGGCTCTCTAAATTCAAAAGTTATTCTTGGTCACAGCCGTTTAATCACGAACGGATTAGGGGATAACCAGCCAGTCATTGAAGATGATGTTTGTGTTCTTCACAATGGAATTATCGTTAATGAAGTAGAAGCATGGGAAAAGACTGGCTTAAAAAGAAATCTATCAATCGATTCGGAACTTATTGTTGCCATCGCAAATAATCACGTGAAAAACTGCGGTGATTTCGAAACGAATAAAGAAGCCGTATTATCAGTATGAAAAGGTGTTATATCTAATGCAATTGTTTTCCCGAAATTTGGAAAAGTTGTTTTGTTTTCAAACAACGGAAGCTTGTATGTTGGTAAAAAAGATGGTGCGACTTATTTCGCCTCAGAGTTTTTCCCTCTCTCTGATGTTGGTTGTTCAGACATTATTCAAGTTAAAGAAACAAGTTACATCATTGACATTCCTATTAGTCAGAAAAATTTCAATGTTAAAGATGAAGTAGGAAGAAGCATAGATTTAATTCCTTCACTTATCCTAAGTGGAGAAGAAGAAAAATTATTAATCTATCCAGAAAACAAATTAAAGCGTTGTTCGAAATGTGTTCTTCCTTCTACAATGCCATTCATTTATTTCGATCATGAAGGAGTTTGTAACTACTGCAAGAATTATAAAGTTAGGAACAGAGAAAAACCAAAGTCAGATTTATTTAACCTTGTTGAACCTTACCGTCGCAACGTAGGAAACGATTGTATTGTTCCATTCTCTGGCGGAAGAGACAGTTGTTATGCACTTCACCTAATTGTTAAAGAATTGAAAATGAAGCCAATCGCTTACACATATGATTGGGGAATGGTAACTGACCTAGGTCGTAGAAACATCAGCAGAATGTGTGCTGAATTAGGTGTTGAAAACATCATCGTTGCAGCTGACATTCACAAAAAAAGAGAGAACATTGCTAAAAACTTAAAAGCATGGCTAAAGTCTCCACATCTAGGGATGATGAGTCTTTTAACTGCAGGTGATAAACACTTCTTCAGGCATGTTGAAACTGTAAAAAAACAAACTGGAATTAATTTAAATCTTTGGGGCGTAAATCCATTAGAAGTTACTCACTTCAAAACTGGATTCCTGGACATTAAACCAGACTTTGAAGAAAAAATGGTTTATTCGAACGGTGCTCTAAAGCAATTGAAGTATCACTATAAACGTTTCTCAGCGATGACAGATAGCTTGGGTTATTTTAACAGTTCTCTATGGGATACGCTGTCTGGAGAGTACTATAGAAGTTTCACTAAAAAAGAAGACTACTTCCATATCTTCGATTACTGGAAGTGGGACGAAAAAATTATCGATAATGTTTTAGAGTCATACGATTGGGAAAAGGCCATCGATACGACAACTACTTGGAGAATTGGGGACGGAACTGCCAGCTTTTATAATTATGTTTACAATACAGTTGCAGGATTTAGTGAACACGATACTTTCAGGAGTAATCAGATTCGAGAAGGTGAAATTACTCGAGAAGAAGCATTGGCATTTATCGATGAAGAGAACAAGCCTAGGTATTCTAACATCAGATGGTATCTGGATGCACTTGGATTAGATTTCAAAGAAGTAATCAAGATAGTAAATGCAATTCCTCGCATGTATTAAATAGAATTTTAAGAGTTAGAGGTAATTAATTGGGCACTAGTCTTTGGTATGTTACGAAATATTTTGCGCCTAACACTCAGAAATCTTACGGCGGAAGAGGTCACTCCCTAATGAAGGAGCTGAGTAAGATAGGTTACGATATTACTGTCATTTCGTCTAACTCAAATAATTTATGTGATCTGCCTGTTTTTAAAGAGAAGTATTACACTGAAATCAATTACGGATATAGATTGATTTTAATAAACACTCTAAAATACAAGGTCGCAAAATCAAAACAAAGGATTCTTAGTTGGCTTCATTTTGAATGGAATCTTTTTACGTTCGATACTAAGCGAATACCGAAGCCAAAAATTGTTATTGTCTCAAGCCTCTCTCTTTTAACTATTTTTTATGGCCTATATTTAAAATATAAATATAAATCAAAATTAATATTTGAAGTGAGAGATATCTGGCCACTTACTATTGTTGAAGAAGGTGGGTATAGCAAAACTAATCCTTTGGTATTTCTTCTAAGCCTTGTAGAAAAACTCGGATACGCTAAATCAGATTATATAGTCGGAACAATGCCGAACTTGATTGAGCATGTAGAGACCGTTCTAAAAAAACACCCAGGAGTATCCTGCATCCCAATGGGAATCGATCTGGACATGGCCGATGATGCAATCCCTTTACCTGATGATTACAGAGAAAAATATCTCAGTAAAAACTACATTAATGTTGTGTATGCAGGGACAGTCGGAATTACCAATGCATTAGAACCATTTTTGGAAGCAGCTAAATTACTTCAAACAGTTAACGACCTTCGCTTTGTTATTATCGGTGATGGTGCCTTGAGGGAAATTTATAAAAAAACATATGCATTACCCAACTTGCTTTTTGCACCGAAAATTCCAAGAAATATGGTTCAAAGTGCGTTGGTGCACGCTGACATACTTTATCTCTCCACACATAAATCAAAAGTTTGGGATTACGGTTTGTCATTAAACAAACTCATCGACTATATGAGATCAGGCAAACCCATTATTGCTTCTTGTTCTGGATTTCCTTCGATGATAAATGAAGCAAATTGTGGAGCATTCATACCAGCAAACGACACCGAAGCTCTTGTTGGCACAATATTGAAGTACAAAAAAATGTCTGCGGAAGAACGGCAATTACTTGGTAAACGGGGTAAGGAATGGCTTTATAAAAACCGGGACTATGCTCAACTTGCTAAAAATTATCACATGATCTTCAAAGAATTACTTATTAAATCGTAAAGTTCTTTCAATTAATTTATCCCAATCAAGAAACTCTTTTGCAGTTGCGATTGCGGACAAAGACATTCTGTTCAACAGCTGAGTATCGTTCTTAAGGTTCAGAATTT
>CBIHOP010000133.1:0-8345 GCA_966211385.1 uncultured Bacteriovorax sp. | reverse complement strand
GTGCTTAACGGCGCGTTTTACTCACGCGACAGTCAATAAAGTTATTCTTCTCGCGGCCGTTCCAAAATCTGTCTACAACATTTCTAAACAGACGCTTGAATATTACTACTACCTCACGCCCTCTGATTCAGCAGTCAACCAGAGTTTCTGTCAAAAAACAGGATTAATTAATTCTCTATTTTCATCTTATCCAACACTGACACCGAAATATAAATTTGCTGAACTTTGTACGACACCTGGTACATGTCTCGTGACCTACAATTCAGAAAAGCTTCAGCTTTTCACTTCTGGTGGGGCATCAATCAATCAAGTAGGAACTTCTTCCTTAAGTTTTTCATTAAACAACCAAACAACAACTGGTGGATCTTCGGGACTCAATTGTACTGAATCATCACAGTGTAAAGCTCAAGGTTATGATTGCTGCAGTTTAGGCCAGTGTGTGAAAGATCTGGCCTTGAAACCTGGAGTAGATACATCATCTCCTGATTATGCTCAGGCCTTAGCGGACATTCTAAACAATCCTTCAAACATTTATAATTATCCAAATTATTATTTTATTTGTTCGCAACCGACAAACACTCCAACAAATCCTACGACTCCAGTGAATCCAAATATTGAAGCTGGAAAAAGAATGCAAAAGCTGAAAGATCTGTACAACTGTACATCTAAGATTGAAGGTGAATACGGTGTTTGTACAAAAACAATTCCTAACGCAACTTCTGGTGTGCCATACAGTTCTGGTGTTGATGATAGAAGTTTCAGTGAAACTTTCACTCACCTACCAGTTTCAGTAAACACACTTGTCGCCGTTGAAGAAGTTATTTTTGGAGAAGTGGTTCTATTTAATTACGCTCAAAAGTCGGAATCAGTACTTTCTCAAATGATTTACGATGAAATAGATTCAAAAGTTCGTATCACAGGTATTCATAACGACGATTTAGCTAGTGGTGCAACGATTGAATTGAAATCTCCTTTACCGGCCAATGCTGTTTCAAAAGATTTAGTCATCCGCTATAAAATCGACGCGAGTTGTACTCCAATTAATTCGTCACTGGCGAAATGTGAAAAGTATTACATTCAAGGACAGGACAACAGCGGTGATACAATAGAGCAAAATCGCAGAGGTCGCGTTACAGATCACTACCCTGATTCAAATCGTTTTAAACTTCCAATCTATGCAAGCACATCTCGTACAATCACAGTTGAAGTTGATGGAATCGTTCAGCGTGAAGGAAGTAACTGGGAACTTGTCTATGGCACTCCAAACTATATTCAATTCTTGCCGGCGAATCAGAATAATGTTTTCAAAGATCAAAAAGTAAAAATAACTTACTTCTCTACAGTGGCCCCTGATGATTTAATGCCATCAAAGATGGCGGCCTTGAAAGAAATTAAAACATTGTGTGGATGTAATGATGTCAACTGTACGCTGACTCCAATAAAAAATTCATTAAATCAAATTACAGATTATGCCTGCGTTTATCCGGAACCAAATTTACCTGAACCACCTCAGACGCAGAAAGTGTTTTTGAGCTCAAAATCAGTGCCAGTGAGACTCTTCGATTCGAACGGAGTCTCTCAATCTGCAGTAACTTCAAGCTCTCTTCCGCAAGAAGGTGGAGTGCCTTTCAGTTATCGTAAAGATAATCTGCTCAACCCAAACAATTTGCCGGACACAAACTCTCCTCCAGACACTACAAATAGTTCAACAAACTATTACATCGGATTCAATGAAATTTACGGATCACTGGTTTACGGTTCAAATACAGCAAAACCAGCAAAAGAAGTCATCGTTAAAAAGGGCGTCACTTACGATATTTTTGTTGATCGCGGAACATACTCTAACTGTATCCAGTGTGGTAATGATTATTATTCCAATCTGACAAAACTTTATCCTTACACTGAATATGGTGGTGGATTAGTTCCACTTCGCTCGCAAACAAACACGATTACGGGATCAAGCATTCGCTCGAGTGAGTTTGCTTTTGGCCGCGCTTGTTTGGTTCCAGCGACAATGATTCCTTGGACTCATAATCCGGAAAACGAAGTAAAAGATCAGCGTTTAGGTCGTATGCGTGCTCAGCATTTTGCCTATGCCAACGGTTATCAGCATGACTGGTATGGATTTGATTATGGTGCTGTTATCGGATCGTTCGACGGTGTTAAGTGGTTTGCGATTGGAACTAATCGCCGAATTAAAGCTGATACAAATAAACTTTTCTTAGCTGTTAACGGACGTTTTGGTGATCTCGCTCTTGAATCAACATTTGAAGTGACCATTAATAATTCAAGTCTTAATCCAGATTCATCATCAATGGTAACGAGAGATTTTGATTCAGACGGTGCTGAATGCCAGCGCTATCACCAGTGTTCAACTGACAATGATTGTGCGACGACATTAGGCTGGGACTACGCTTGTGCTCCGGTAAATCAGATCACAACATCATGGCCGAAATTCGATGACAATGCCAAAGAAATTCCTGAGGCCAATGCGGATGCTACGACATTAACTAGCATTCTCAATATTTCTTCGCCTGGCAAACGTTGTGTTTATCGTGGCCGCGGATCTATGTGTACTCCAAATTACAATTCAGTCTCTGCTACTAATACTTTTAATGCGACAACTGAAAAAGTCTTCCATGGATGTTCGTCAAATAACTACTGTCAGACGCTAGCGACAAGTGGACTTCCAAATAATAAGTTTAACAACCGTATTGTTCGTTTTGGT
This sequence comes from uncultured Bacteriovorax sp., assembly GCA_966211385.1. GTDB lineage: Bacteria > Bdellovibrionota > Bacteriovoracia > Bacteriovoracales > Bacteriovoracaceae > Bacteriovorax. The sequence goes on along the minus strand of CBIHOP010000133.1, from coordinate 5,617 downwards.
AAAGTGAAAGTAGATTCAACGGTTGATGCTTTTGGATTTGGTGCTCGTGTTCCAGGACGGCCTTATAACTATAATGGTCTTGAAGCCATAAAAACTGAAACGTTTAAAAACTTCAATGCCAATAAAGCCATCGCTATGTGTATTCCTGGAAAAGATGTTGATGCTGATACGTTTGCACTCCAAAACTCGCGCACACCTACTCTTGCCCGAATGTTAGGAGATAAGGTTCTTGGAATCGGAATGACTCCAGATGGAAATCAAGACGACAGTTATTTGTCAGCATGTTCAATTCAAGACAGTACAAAAAACTATCACTGGGTAGTATCGTCTGCAACGGCTTCTCACGCTTCGAACGCCATTCTAAAACAAGATGCTGGAACGCAGGCCGTTCCGACAAACGCTCTGAATATTTTCAACTCTATCTTTTCAGCGAAAAAAATCAGTCTAAATATTCTTAAAAATAATACAGATCCGTTAACAGGAATCAGCTACACCCAAAATGCCTGTTTGAGAGCTCCGGGTGCATCATGTTTCAGTGATATGGAATGTGCGCCTTCTAAAACGATTGCCGACAGAATCAAGGCCATTAGCTCAGATGATACTGACGTTCAAAGCATTCTCAACAAATACGAAGTGAAATTTTGGCAAGAGGAACTAGTTTGTTCGCAGGCAACAGCTAAAACAGATCCTACATATGATCCAAAAAATAATCGCTGCTGTCGTGACGTTGGTAAAACGATTTCAATTGGTAGCTCAACTGCTTCGATTCCATTAGAAACTGGATCTGTTCCATCGATGGATATTCCATTGAACGATCAATATCGTTACACTCGTATCTCGACAGTTTATAAAGACATGAAATCGGATCCAACAAATTATCCGGAATTAAGTGCAGCTATTAAAGACCAGTGTAATACACCGGCAAACTGTAAAAATATTTCTTCGCTTGCTAACCAATATAAAACTTTTTCTGCAGTCGCAGAGAGAACAAGTTGTTCTGGTGATTGGGTAAGAAGTTTTGCAACGGGAACAACAAAATGGGAAGCGGCCCGATTCCAGAAATTTGATACAAAAATTTTCCAATGTTACAACTGGCTCCCAGGTGCAAATAACTTTTCATGTAAAGATATGGAACCGGACGATCCAAACTGTCGTATTACTCAAACTCTACCTTCAAGCTCAAAAGCGAAAGGTATTTTTGATTATCTTGGAAAATTAGAATTGATGGGTATTCCGCAAATCGCGATGCCGGAAGAAGCGTATTATGAAGGAACAGTTGATCGCGAACTTTCTTGTCGATCTGAACCTGGAAATCAAAATGCTTCCTACCCTGGACACTTAACGTCTCCAGGAGCTAATTACATGGCACCATCACGATTATTTGAAGCGGTCGCTCCTCACGCTGAATATACAGATGGGACAAATGAATATCTTTCGGCCGCAGACAATACAAATTGGAAGGCCATGAAAATGATCTTCAAACCGGATGAAGTTCGCGGATGTTTACCAGCAGGTACTGATATGCCAGTGGGCGCGAATCCAGATCACTGCTGTACAGGTTTCATCAATGGTAAAACAAACAAATGTGCTCTACTCGATTTCGTTGATGTGAGTGTTTACACCAATAAGTATGTATCGAGCGAAGGAAAGAAATTAAGCATTACTCTTTTTGATGCTAACGGATATGTTAAAGATCCATATTATGTTGCTCAGCTTGCGTGTCAAAAACAAATGTGTGCTTCAGGTGTTGTTGGTTTCGGTACTCTTGTCACACTTCTAAAAATCCCTGGACGCGCTGATGATGAAAAGCTCTACCGCTTTATTGAGGGTGCAACCGAAGATTCGGTCAACGGTCTCATTGGTCTCTTTAATTCAGGTCTAAAATTAAACAACCATGCTTACTGCTTGCCGCCGAGCTTCGCCGGAAAACCAAGCACGGATTTTACAATCATTTCTTGCGGAAACTAATTAATCCTTCCATAATAAACAGATGGAATCATTATTTATTGCCGCCATTTTAGGATTAGTCGAAGGTCTCACTGAATTCATTCCCGTATCAAGTACTGGTCACTTGATTATCGCCGGTGAATTACTCGAACACAGTAGTGCTTCATTCAACATCATTATTCAACTAGGAGCAATACTCGCTGTCGTCTTTCTCTATAAAGAAAGATTTTTCGATTTTTTTAATTGGGAAAATGTCAAAAAACTACCTGCAGATTTTAAAGCAGGATCATCTGAGAGACTAAACCTCATACACATCGCTCTTGCAATTGGACCTATTCTCGCAGTTGGATTTGTTTCAAGAAATTTTATCAAGCAATATCTTTTCAATTCTCACACTGTCGTCATGTCACTCATTATTGTAGGTGTGATCATGATTATTCTTGAACGTTATAAACCTAAAGCAACAAAAGAATCACTCGATCAAATTACCTACATGGATGCTTTTGTCATTGGCCTTGGTCAGTGTTTCGCTCTTATTCCTGGAGTCTCTCGCTCGGGCGGAACGATGTTAACGGCCATGATGAGAAGAATTGATGTTAAGACTTCTGCTGATTTTTCATTCCTTATTTCAGTTCCAGTTATAGGGCTCATTACTATTTATGAATTCATTAAGTCCTATCATGAATTTACGGCCGACGGGCTCATCGCACTTTTTGTGGGATTCATCGTTTCATTCGTGGTAGCGATTGTAGGGATTAAAGGCTTCCTGGTCGTTTTAAATCGGCTTTCGCTTACCCCTTTTGCCAACTACCGAATCATCTTAGGACTCTTCTTTTATTACTACAAATTTTACTCGTAAAACCTGCCACTTATTGTGGTCAATCAGCTAAGTCTAACTGACTTTTAGTGAGTACTCCGTTTTCGGGATTAACCCCCTGAAAAGCGGAGACTTTCGTCTTTCTTTAGGAATCCTCTCCTTCATACTCCTCAAAAAGAGGATGATTAAATCAATCAGACATTAAAATAAGGTAAACCCTCACAGTTTTTAGGAAAACATCCGAAAAGACTAAAGAATGACCTTAACTTAATGGAAGCTGAGTATGAAAACTATGCGTGAATTAACAAAAAAATTCGTCGTACATCTGATGATCTTTTCATTAGTTCAAACTTCTTTTCCTTATCAGGCTGCGAACGCACAAGCTTCAGTTCAATCAAATCCAGTTCTTCAAATTGCCCAAACAGCAATGGGACTCTATGGACAAATGCTGGGACAAAAACAGCAGATTGTTATGCAACAAATTCAAGCGCAAAAAAATCAACAGATGATGCAACAGTTGAGTCCAAACTGTCGTAAGCCTGATGGGACTTCATGTTTTACTGTGCCTGGAAAACTTTTTCCAGAGTGTCCGCTTCCAGCTTCAATGAGTAACATGCCAGAGAACGTGTGTTCAGCGGCAACTCCTGATCCAGGTGCGATCAGCTCGATGATTACATACGAAGCGATTTCAAAAAGCTGGATCAATTACTATGATCAAATGTCGAATGAAGCTTCAAACTCTGCAGTTCCATTTGGATTAAAATGTTTGGAAGACAAACAAAAGGCCGTTGATTCACAAATCACAGAAATGATCAACAACCTCACTCGCCTTCAAGATCGTCTTAATCAAGACAAACAAGTTTTTCGCGACAACAATAAAAAAATTCTCGAAGACCTTGCTGTAACGAATGCGGAACTTTTTGGTAATGGAAAAAATGATATTGGTCTTAAGACAATGGATCCGGCCAAGTTCTTCTCGAACTCATGTCAATCGGCCATTGGTAAAGATGCTCTGACAAAATCATCGGGATTCGTAGGATTCAACGGAATCCTCGACATCATGTCTGCTAAAGCAAAACCTGCGACAGATTTTATTCAAAATAAAAATTCAATTGAAAGCGATATCAGAAGAGATATCGAAAGAATGCAGAATGGTATCAGAACATCTGGTCTTGGCGACTGGATGAATAACATCAAAGGACCACTTGGCGCTGATCTTTCCAGCATGGCCACTGTAAAAAATGCAGCAGCAAAACAATTAATGGAATTTGAAACTTCATATGCTCGTATTGCTGGTGAACTTAAAAAAGAATACGATTACGAAGCTCCTAAATTAGACAAAAACTTCTCAGCTGATTTTGAGGAGTTTTTAGGTGAATCAAAAAACTATTTCAAGAAAAAATATATCAATGAATGTGTGACTGGTGCTGATAAAGGTATCGCGATCCCTGTTGATAAGCTTCTTGAAGGAATGACAACAAAAATTAAAGGTGTTGTTGGTGAAGGTTACTTAAGAGATTACCGTCAAGCTTATAAGAACATTGTTGAAAGCGGAAAATCGGTAGAAGATATCGATCAGGAACTAAAAGCTCTTTCAGCAAAATATCCTCAAGTTGTTCTTCGTTACCAAGACAGCAAATCGGCCTACATTATCGAAAGCCCATATCAAACATTTATGAAGACGGCAGAGAAATGTGCGGCCAACTATACTTTCAATCAACAAAAGAAAGTTGATCGCGGACAAACTCTCCTTCGCGAGCTTCAAGGTCTTCATGATAACTTTGCCAGCAACTTAGGACAGGCCGTTTTAGAAAAAACACTAAACTGTAACGGAGAAGCGAAAAAAGCTGGTGGAACTTGTTCAGAAGAATCACTCAATTATAAGAGTGAAGGTTTCTGTATGGCCCAGGCCAATGATTGTGCTAACGAAATCCAGGGATGTTTTGCTGAAGCTGAAAAACAAGTTCAAGTTCGTAAAGCTAAAATGGAGACCATTGCAAAGGCCTACAATGCAAATGTTCAGTCGCTTGTTGCCCGTTCAAATGCTCTTTTTGAACAACAAAAAAATGCTGTTATCGAAATGACAAAAGTGATCCAAGCAAAATTTCCAGGAACAAACTTTGCCATTCCTCAGGATATGTTCATCACAATGCCTGAGTTGAAAAAAGATACTTATGGAATTGAACTCGCTAATGACGGAAACCTTTCTTTCATGGATGAACTTCCAAAGAAAATTGGTCTTCTTAAAAATGTTTTCGAAGAACAAAAAGAAAAAGCAAACGCTACTATCGAAGAATATATCGCCAAACAAAAAATGGCGATGGATCGTGAGAAAAACCGTTGGAGCCAACTTGCTTCTGAATGTAAAGGCAACATCGACAGTGCTTCAAGCAAACTTGCTCAGATGAATGCTGAAGGACAAAAGAAACAAGCGGAACTAGATGGAAAAGTAGCTTCATTCTGTTCTCGTTACAGTGACCTTCGCGACAATCCAATGCCAAGCTGTGATGACGCTAAAAAGTTAGCAGAAGATGCAGATAAAATCAGTGCTCACCTCTCCGGTGGTGCTCGTCAGGTTACTCGTGAATTCCGTAATGCTTGTAACAGTTTTAATAACGAAAAAAATGATGCTCCAGCAGACTGTGATGATTTAACTGGAAAAGATCTACAACTCTGTAGAGCAAAACAACGCACGGCCATTGCTAAGTTAAGTAAGGAAGATCAAGAAAAAACAAAACCAGTTAAACTAAGTGCTCTTTGTGGAATGGAAGGCGATAAAGATGATAAAGACTTCCTCGCTAACGTAGCTAAGAAAGTTCCTGAAGATGAAAAAATCATCGGCAAAGCGACTAC
>CBIHOP010000132.1:0-8383 GCA_966211385.1 uncultured Bacteriovorax sp. | reverse complement strand
ACGAGAGAGCAAGGAAGTTCTACTTAGGAGAAGAATTCAGGATGTAATTCGAAAAAATTTTAGGGCCATCAAAATGTCTCAGGGCTTAAAACAGTCCCAGAACTTAGCGATGACACCGCAGCTGCAACAAGCGATCAAGCTGCTTACACTCACTCACTTGGAAATGACAAACGTCATTGCTGAAGAGATGGTGGAAAACCCGATGCTGGAAGAAGCGGGGGGAGAAACAGAAGTTGAAGCTGTTTCAGAAGATCGTGAAGCCACATCAGATGATTTTCAAGAACAACCACTACTAAAAGAAAAAGACGATTTTGATTGGGACTCATACGCTGATTCCTTCAATTCGAACTCTTCATCTCAACCAAACATGGCCTCTGGATCAGATTCAGACGAAATGCCTGGTTATGAAAATATTGTTTCGAAATCAATGACTCTAGCTGAACACTTAGAGTGGCAGCTTAAGATGGAAACACTCTCTGAAGACGAATGGAAAATCGCTCATCTGATCATTGGTAACATTAACGATGACGGTTATCTCGAAGTCGGTCTTGATGACTTAATTGCAGAATCAGGAGTAACGAGAGAACAAGCTCTCGACGTATTGGAAGTTATTCAGCGTCTTGATCCAGTAGGATGTGGAGCAACTAATTTACAAGAGTGTCTCCTCGCTCAGGCCCGCATCGCAGAAGAACGCTCTCCGCTTTTAGAAAAAATTATTCGCGATCACTTGGAAGATCTCCAGGGGAAAAACTTTGAAAAAATCGCAAAAACTCTTGCGGTCACTGTTGAACAAGTAAAGAAAACATCTCTGCTTCTTCAAAACTTCCACCCTAAACCAGGGCGTTTAGTTGCTCCTCAAGAAACACATTATATCCTTCCAGATATTTTTGTTGTTGATGCTGGCGGAGAGTTTGTTGTTCAAGTTAACGACGAAGGAATTCCTCGTTTAAAAATTTCAAAACTTTATCAAGAGATGATCAAGCGTGGTGCTGGTCATAAAACAGATGAAGCTTCTGAATTCGTAAAAGACAAATTAAGAGCTGCTGAGTGGTTAATTAAATCGATTCAAAATCGTCAGAAGACGATTGAGAAAGTATCAAAAGCAATCGTAGCGAAACAACAGGACTTCTTCAAAAAAGGTCCGAAATATCTTAAACCAATGGTTATGAAAGATGTTGCAAATGATATTGGAATGCACGAATCCACAGTGTCCCGTGTAACGACTAATAAATATATGCACACGCCGATCGGGACATTCGAATTAAAGTATTTCTTTAACACTGGTATTGGTGGAAAAGACGGTGGTGTCGACATTGCTTCGGAAGTTCTTAAATTAAAAATAAAAGCAATTTTTGAGAGCGAGAACCCTGCGAAACCATTGTCCGATCAAAAAGTAGTAGAAATTTTAGCTCGAGAAAATCTGACTGTTGCCCGAAGAACAGTCACAAAATATCGCGAGATGCTGGGAGTACTTCCATCATCAAAACGAAAAGAAAAAAACTAGAAGCAACTCTCTCGTTTAACCGTTCCGCAAGGACCATAAGTAAGGGCGACTATGAAAATTACGACTTCGTTTCTGCATCTTGAACACACACCTGCACTTGATGAAAAGATTCAAAAAGAATCAGAAAGGTTGGCTAAATTTTTTCAAGATAAAGGATCGATGAAGTGGTCTTGTTATGTAAAAAACGGAGTACATACGGCGGAGATTTATTATCACGCTCCAAACTGTGAGTACCATGCAAAAGCAAGCTGTGAAAATCTTTACCACAGCATCGATATGGCCGTTGAAAAAATTGAAAAGCAAGTCATGAAGAAAAAAGATAAATACAATAAAGTTCATCGTGACAGAACTGAAATGATCATCCTTGATCCGCTCGCAGCATGGACGGATTATGAAGATGATGAAGATGTAGCATAATTGCCCACCTTGTCCTGTTCTGATCTTCAAGCGATGATTGCTGCAAATGAAAAAGTATTCAGTCATCGATCTGGAAACGACAGGATCGAACCGTCTTGGTCAGAAAATAATTGAGATCGCCATCATTAACTACGATGGCGATCAAATCGAAGAAGTTTTTTCAACACTCATTCATCCCGAAAAATTCATCTCACATCAAATTACGCTTTTGACAGGAATTACCAATGAAATGGTAGAGTCTGCACCGAAGTTTTATGAAGTCGCCCGCAGGATTGTAGAGATGACTGAGGGACGTGTGATTGTCGCTCACAATGTTTTTTTTGATTATCGCTTTCTCCAGCGCGAATTCCGCGATCTCGGTTACGTCTTCCATCGACAAGTCTACTGTACGTGCACATCCTTTCGTCGTGCATTTCCTGGTCATGTTTCATATTCATTGCGATCTCTATGCGCTGATTTGGGGATTAACCAGAGGTTTGCCCACAGAGCACTTTCCGATGCTGAAAACTGTTTAGAGTTGCTGAAATTAATTCATGCCGGATCTCTGCCTGAATTAAAAACAGATCATTTGATACCTTCCCAGCTTTCCGGTTTTTCATTTGAGAATTATCCCGAAACGCCGGGCCTTTATTTTATGTACGATAAAGACGGAGCACTTTTATACATCGGAAAAAGCATTAACATCCGCTCGCGTTTGAAACAACATTTCAAGCAATTTTCAGGATTCGCTCGCGAGCACGAAATGAAAAGCAGAGTCATGCGTGTTGAATACATGGAGTGCTATCACGAACTGCCTACATCACTTCTAGAATTACATTTCATCAAAACAATGAAACCCCATTACAACATTTCCGGCCGCCGAAAATATTTCAAGTACGGATTGAAACTCTGCCCTTATTCCGAAGACTGCATCGCCGGCGAAGAATTACGGGTAACAACCCAAGTGGAAACTCTGCCTTTAATCTTCTGTTACGGTTCGAAACGTTCCGCTCTTAAGGCCAAAGAAAATATCTACTTTCGTCTCTTTGGCGTTCGCCTTGAAGACATGAATTTTCCAGATGGCATTTTTTCTCTCAAACGCACGCTTGGACCTGAAACTTTTTATTCTCGCATCTCAACCTATTACATGGAACGTCTCAAACCATTTGCTATTCCAGCACATCCACTCTGGTCCCTGCGCATGGAAAACGGCTCACTTCGTAGTATCGTGCTCGAAGGCCACGGTGAAATTAGTATTGATGAAACACCCGACATGCGCTGGATAATGATTAATCAGGCAAAGAAGATGAAGCTTTCGGCGTAGACTTTTTGTCTATGAGTTTCGAATTTCGTCAAACTAAAATCAAATCTTGATTTCAGCAGAGATTTTCCAGCTGAAAATTCAATTCTCTTTCTTCACAGAAAAAACATTCATCTTGAATCGCAATTGCTCAGAGGTGAAGATGAAAAAAATGAGAAGAGGGACACAACTTTCAATGTTCAATCGCAAAAATGCAGGAAGACCGGCCAAAAACGATATCGGAATTAGGCATACATCGAGACCATTTTTAGAACGAGCGACTTCACTCCATTTAACTGTAAAAATCAAAAGAGAGAAGGCCGATCTTAAAAACAAAACAATACTTCAGCTGCTAAAAAGGGCCATACTCCGAGCCAGAGGTAAGGGGTTGAAGGTTATCCATTTCTCTCTTGAATATGATCATGTTCACATGCTTGTTGAAGCAGATGATAATGCAACTTTAGGGGTTGGAATGCAGTCATTTGGCGTAACTTTAGCGAGAGGAATTAACAAAATCAAAAAAGGTGCAGGTGAGGTCTACAAACATCGCTATCATTTTCGTAAAATTTCTTCAGCCTTAGAATTAAAAAGAATCATGAGTTATATTTTTAACAATGGTGTGAAGCATGGAACAGCTGCAAACATTATTAATCCTTTTAGCTCAATCAGAGCAGAACGCAAATGGTATTTATTTTCGGATCGGCGAATTGAGGCTGACTTCGAACTTATTAGGATCTTAGATCAGCCATTTATTCATTATAGAGGTTTAGAATACACCTAATAGAGAGAACTATTTTTTCGAAGATGTTCAGTGAGGTGTTGATACTCTTTACCGTGAGTGGGCAAATCTTTAAGCGGTTCACCACGATCATTTTTCGGAACAATTTCAATCCATCCGCGAGTAATTTTACGAACGGTATCGATGTTGTTAACGACATATCTATTGGTGGCGATTTTGACTAGACGGTCAACTTTTTTAAGTTCAACACCATTCAATTTTATGTCGTAAATGCGGTTGATAAAAGGAATGCCCCATTTGCGAATTTTGAAATCAACAGTAGAGGATATTGCAGGAGAGAATGATGTAGAGATGTGTGAGTAAAGTTCCATGAAATTGAGAATTCTTTCCAGATCTTTTGTTGATAAATAGAAAGAGACAATTTCGATGCCTGGTCGAAACTGTTGGTCAAATCCGATTGAAACGGCTTCGAAAAGTTCGGCTCGAGTGTACGGTACACCTTTATAAAGTGAAGTACGCACAAGTCCCATAGATGTCATGTAAACATCAATTGAATCGAATAAAACATCACTATTAAGTTCTTTAATAATGCTATCTGTGACCAGTTTTCCCATTGGATTTGGAATGGCATGCGACCGAATATAATCTTTTTGAGGAGTGAAGATAACATCTTCAGGCCTTTCTTTTTTGTGACCCATCAGTGTGAAGGCCTTTTTGCGCCATTGTTGAACTCTTTTTTCCCATTTTGGATTTGGCTTAATATCACTCGTAACTTTTATGACATGTGATCTTTCAGGATTGAGGAGTTTTACTTTTTTTGTTGCCGTATTGTAGCTCATTTCGAGCAGACCTAAATGCTCTCCATATGATCCAGTTTGATTAATGATGACATTGTTCACTTGTGCAAATTCAACTTTATGAGTGTGCCCAGCAATGAGAACATCCAATCCTTTCAATTTTTTTGCAAGTTCAATACTTTCCTTTCCGCCTCCATGCATGGAGAGCACAATGATATCTGCCTTTTTAGTATTTTTTAAGGCAGAGATCTGCTCATTGAGAAGGTCTGCGAGTTTATCCATTTCTTCATCTGAATCAGAATCATCAAATCCTACGAAACCGACATCCTCTCTGGTTGGTCGGCTGACTAAACATCCATCAGGTCCCAAAATTCCCAGAAATGCGACCTTTAATGTTCCATTTTTCCCTGTGAATTCTTTTACAAGAAAAGGGCGGATAAGCTTATCACTTCCAACAAACTGTTGAAGACGTGAATTTTGTTTTAAATGCAGGTTTGTGGAAATGAGAGGAATTGTACCGTAATATTTGCTCGCTTTATTGAGCATGATTTCGAGCCCTTTATTGTGAGCATCGAATTCGTGGTTTCCAAGTGTGACGACATCGAATTTATTCTCAAGAAAAAACTGGAGCTCAGGAAAATCTTTATCGGCAGACAAAGCCAGACCAGAAAATATTGTGCCTGCAAAAAAATCACCGGCATCAACACCCATGATAATTTCACCTTTTTTTTCTTTTTCTGCCCTTACATTTGAAATTAGAGTGGATAGTCGCGCAAAACCACCTCTTCTTTCATAACCGGAAGGCGCTGGAACGGCGACTCCATCTAAGTGAGAGTGCAGGTCATTTGTATGAAAGATCGTAAAATTTATTTCGGCAGAGAAAGTATTTCCAATATTAAGGATAAGGAGCAAGTAGAGTAGGGATTTTTTCATAGCCTCTAAGATAACCTAAAATGGGAAAATATGGCATTCAACTTGTAATTAAATTTGCGGAGCAACTTCTATCCTTGGATTTGAATGTGTTGAAGCCACTTCCATCATCTGTTCTTGTTGACAGCTGTCTAAAATTTAGACAGTTTGTGAGCGTTGCTTTGACCGGTTTATTAGTCATCGGCTGTGGGGCAAAGTCTTCAAATCAGCCCGTTGCTCAAGATTTTTATAAAAAGGAAATTTCGTTTTTAGTGATTGAGAAAGAATGCCAGAATTCAGTGGTTGAACTCTCACCACTAACAACGAGGATAAATGAGTTTTACAGTTCAATGTTGCGAGACCGACCGCTCGCTTTTTTCAATTTGCCCATCCGTATTTATGATCCGCAAGCACCACTTATAATTTCCACTGAGAAACTTGAAAAAGAGCTACTTCAATTGGAAGAAAGGGCAAAATTACCTACAGAGGTTGAGAGTATTTTAGCGGGTGACCTCTATCATCTCTATCAAAACGCAAATAGATTTGAGAGTCTCAAATGTTCATTGTCTCAGCTGACCAGAAATAAGGGTGCAGACCTCAGACCATATTTTTCACTTAGCGATTTTTGTTTGAAAAAAACAGGAAGTTCGAATTGTTCTCTCGATATGACTGTTGACAATGATACTGAGCAGAGATTCCTCTATGAGAAAACAATGGCGCTCTGCCGCTCTTTTAAGAACGATGTGAGTTGTCAGGCGGATTGGATTCTTTCAAAAAAGAACGACGAAACTCATAAAATAGTCAGGCTTTATCAGGAGCGTTTTCAACTCGAACGTTTCGAGACTTTATTTAAATTGAGGACAAATCACCTGCGTTTTTCTTGTGTCAAAGAAGATATCAAAGCAGAACGAACGTCCATGAAAATTAAAGTTTTTCAAGGTGCGTGGGAAATAGAGACGCTTAAAAACATGCTTAGCTACGTAACTAAACAATGGACGAACGAACTTTTCAAACTTGAGTTTGAAATCGTACAAGACCAATCTCTGCCTAATGAAACAATAGTGGAGATTGTCCCGACAAAAAGCTTTAATTCGTTTGTCGTTGATGACAATCCGAGAATCGTGCATCTCAGTGACAAACTCGATTTCGGCACAAAACAAAAAGTTTTGGCCCATGAAATTGGTCATGTTCTGGGTTTTCCGGATTGTTACATAGAGTTCTTTGACGAGAAGGAAAAAGAACTGGTTTATTATGAACAGGGCAGAGATGATACAAACATAATGTGTTCCCTAAAGAATGGAGTGCATGCTTCAGACCAATACATCAACCAACTTCGAGAGAGATCTTGCATCTTCTCATCAATGTAGGCGATAATATCCATATGACTGACCACAACCATAATCACGAAGAAGAAGGTGGAACGGCCACCCTGATCAAAAATAAAGTTCAGCTTCCAAAAAAGTACAAAGTCCTTTTACATAATGATGATTACACGACGATGGAATTTGTTATTTTCATCCTTCAAAGTGTTTTTCATAAACAATTGGCCGAAGCAGAAAGAATCATGCTTGAAGTGCACCAAAAAGGAACTGGTCTTTGCGGTGTCTACACATATGAGATAGCGGAAAGTAAGGCCCGAAAAGTAGAGCGACTTGCACGTGAACACTCCCATCCTCTTTTATGCTCATTTGAACCGGAATAAATAAATGTCCAACATTGCCAGAAATCTAAGACTAGAAATAATTATTAACTCTGCCGTTATTAAGGCCAATTTGCTGAAGCATGAGTATCTCTCACTCGAAATTATTTTCGAATCCATGCTGGCCGATCTTGAAGTGCGGGATGTTTTAGAGTCTTGTGGTGCAAATCTGAAACAGATGGAGGCCGATCTCGAATTATTTATAAAAGATGACAGCAATTTCAGTGTGCTCTCAAACGAGGATATTGATGAATTGTCGAAAAGACAGTTTGCTGATGCTGATTTGAGAAATTTGGCAAAAGAAAGTGGAATTAGTTATCAACCGGAGATCTCAATGACTCTTCAAAGAGTCATTCAAAGAGCAGCTATTCATGTTCAATCATCTGGAAAAAAAGATATAGTGGGTATTAACCTTCTCGTTGCTATTTTCAATGAACCAGAAAGTTATGTTTGTTATCTTTTGGAAGCACATGGTGTTCAAAAATTTGACGTGGTTAAGCTTATTGCTCATGGAATTGATCGTTCTGTAAATTTAGAACCTTCAACGAATGATAATATTCGCGATGAGTTTGGTGATGGTGGCGGAAAAACATCAGCATTAGAAGAATATTGCACGAATCTCAATCGACAAGTTGAACTTGGGACGATCGATCCGATGATCGGCCGAGATGAAGAAATCGAGCGTGTCGCTCAAATTTTAAGCCGCCGAAGAAAAAATAATCCGTTACTCGTGGGCGAAGCGGGGGTTGGTAAAACAGCAATCGCCGAAGGACTCGCCTATCGAATTGTTAAAGGTGATGTCCCGGATCTTTTGAAAACTTCAATTATCTTTAGTCTCGACTTAGCGAGCTTGTTGGCCGGAACTAAATATCGCGGTGATTTTGAGCAGAGATTAAAAAATGTTTTGAAAGAGCTGAAGCAGTTCAATTCTACAAATGGTCAAGAAGCCGTACTTTTTATTGATGAAATACATACATTAATGGGAGCGGGGGCAACGAGCGGTGGATCGATGGATGCGTCCAATCTATTGAAACCAGCT
>CBIHOP010000131.1:0-8400 GCA_966211385.1 uncultured Bacteriovorax sp. | reverse complement strand
GAACTCTGATATCAGAACAGCGCTTTTTAAAAAAATGCAGAGACTTCCCACTTCGTTTTACAATCAAAACAAACAGGGAAGAATGATTTCAACTGTTCTCAACGATGCAGAAATTTTCGCACAATCATTTCGTGCGATAGTGGATGTCATTCGTGAGCCAGCGAAGGCCGTTGTTTATCTTGGACTTGCGATTTGGAGTGACTGGCAACTAACTTTGGTTATTATTCTTGTGGGGCCGTTGTTCGTCATGATTTTCCAGGTGAGTGGAAAAAAAATCAAGGCCAATCAATCTGAAGTTCAAGAGGGAAGAGCAGAACTCACTCACAATCTTGCTGAAGGATTATCTGCTCACAAAGTGACAAAAGCTTTCAACCTGCAAGATTTTGTGATGAATCGCTACAATCGAGCGCAGGAATATTATTTTAATTTCACAATGAAAACATCGAAGGTCGAAGAGATCGCACATCCGTTTGTTGAATTAATTGGAGCACTCGCATTTTCACTGATCATTGTTTTTGCTTATTACAGAATTAGAAGTGGAGCGATGACGGTTGGAGATTTTATTCAGTTTGCCGCTGCTCTTGCTCTTCTCATGGATCCAATTCGTAAATACTCTCAGGCAAACGTAAAACTAGGGCAAGGTCTTGCGGCCGCCGATCGTATCAATCAAATTCTTGATCTCGAAGAAGAAGTTGATCGTGGAACGATTTACAAAAAAACTTTTGATAAAGAAATTGTCGTTTCAAATGTAACTTTTGGTTACGGTGAAGCTGATGTTTTAAAAGACTTCAGTTTAAGTGTAAAAAAAGGTCAGAAGATCGCTCTCGTTGGTCTCTCAGGTTCGGGAAAATCAACATTGATCAATCTCTTGCTGGGATTGTACCCTCTCTCCAAAGGGCAGATCACGATTGATGGTGACAAGCTTTCAGACATTCATTTGAAGTCGCTGCGCTCACTTTTTGGTCTCGTGTCTCAGGATATTTTCCTTTTTCATGACACGATCCGCGCAAATTTAACGATCGGTGGGAATTTCTCAGATGACGAAATTAAGAAGGCGCTTGAAGTTTCATATGCGTCAGAGTTCGTGAACAAACTTCCAATGGGGCTCGAAACTGTCATTGGGGACAGAGGAGCGAAACTCTCAGGTGGACAGCAACAACGTCTCACAATCGCCCGCGCGTTCCTGCAAAATACTGATATCTTGCTCTTTGATGAGGCCACATCTGCTCTTGATAACGAATCAGAAAAGGTTGTGCAAAAGGCCCTTGAGGCCATTGCAGGCAATAAAACGGTCATTGCTGTCGCTCATAGACTTTCAACGATTCAGGACTACGATAGAATTTTCGTTTTAAAAGACGGACGACTCGTTGAGGAAGGCACTCATCGCGAGCTAATTGCCAATGAAAGTGAATACAAAAAACTTTATGAACTTTCCTTAAAGTCCGTGTAAATCCTTTAAAGAATCCACATTTACCTGTAAACTTCCCCCTGTATAAAAAGCAGATTTCTCGTTTTTTAAAAGGGAGTTTATTGTGTCGAATGTATCCGATTTAAAATCAATGAATGATTTAGTGGCCCTCTGTAAGCAAAGAGGATTTATTTTCCAATCGTCAGAAGTCTACGGTGGTTTGAATTCATGCTACGACATGGGTCCATACGGTGTTGAACTCAAAAATAATTTAAAAGCTCGTTGGTGGAAATCAATGACATACAGACAAGACGTTGTTGGTGTTGATGCTTCTATTCTTATGCACCCAATGGTGTGGAAAGCTTCAGGTCACGTGGATGGATTTTCTGATCCACTCATCGACTGCAAAAGCTGTAAAGAAAGATTCCGCGCAGACAAAATTGATATCAAAGCTCCATGTCCGAACTGTGGTGCTAAAGAATCATTCACAGATATTCGCCAATTCAATTTGATGTTTAAGACTCAAATGGGAGCGATGGAAGATACTTCGTCTTCGGTATATCTTCGTCCAGAAACGGCCCAAGGGATTTTCGTTAACTTCCTTAACGTTCAAACGACAATGAGAAAAAAACTTCCGTTCGGTATCGCTCAAATCGGTAAAGCGTTCCGTAATGAAATCACGCCAGGAAATTTTATTTTCCGTATGCGTGAATTCGAACAAATGGAAATGCAATATTTCATTAAACCAGGAACGCAGAAAGAGGCGATGGAAGAATGGAAAGCAGCTCGTTGGCAATGGCATATCGATAACGGTATTCGTCCAGAAAAATTGAAATGGTATAAACAAGAAGAGCTTGCTCACTATGCTGACGCAGCTTTTGATATTGAATACGAATTCCCATTCGGTTGGGGCGAAATTGAAGGTATCCACTCGCGCACTGATTTCGACTTAAAACAACACGAGCAATTCTCTGGAAAGAATTTGCATTATGTTGATCAAGTGAATAACAACGAAAAATATATTCCATACGTTTTGGAAACATCAGTCGGCGCTGACCGTTGTTTACTCACAATTCTTTGCGATGCTTACCGTTTAGAAAATGAAGGCGACAAAGAGAAAGAAAGAGCAGTGATGAAATTCCATCCAACTCTAGCACCGATCAAAGCGGCGATTATGCCACTTATGAAAAAACCAGAACTCGAAGCTGTTGCAGATAAACTCTTTGCAGACGTGTCGAGAAATTACAAAGCAGAATACGATGTGTCTGGCTCGATTGGTAAACGCTACCGTCGTCAAGATGAAATCGGGACTCCATTTTGCATGACTGTGGATTTTGACACCCTCACTGATCACGCTATCACTATTCGTGATCGCGACACGATGGTGCAGGAAAGAGTAGCTCTCGATAAAGTACAAGATTACTTAAAAGAAAAATTAAAATTTTAAAGAATAGAAAACCTCTAACAAATCTCAATTAATCGAGATCAGGAGAAAAAGAAATGACGAAACAATGGGTGTATCTCTTCAGTGCGGAAAAGACAGAAGGGAACAAAGAGATGAAGGATTTGCTAGGTGGTAAAGGGGCCAATCTCGCAGAGATGTGTTCACTTAAACTAGCTGTACCTCCAGGCTTCACGGTCACAACGGAAGCTTGTCTTGATTATGAGAAAAATAAAAAAACAATTAATCAAGAAATCAAAGATCAAGTTCTTCATGCAATTGCAGAAGTCGAAAGAATGACGGGAAAAAAGTTTGGAGACAATGCCAATCCACTTCTTTTCTCAGTACGCTCTGGAGCTCGCGCTTCTATGCCGGGAATGATGGATACAGTTTTAAACTTAGGTTTAAACGATCAATCTGTTCTTGGTCTTGCTAACCTTACGGACAACGAAAGATTCGCGTGGGACTCTTACCGCCGCTTCATTCAAATGTATGCCAACGTCGTTATGGACTTCAACGTCTCTCTTCTTGAAGCAACTCTTGAAGATATGAAAGAAGCTCGTCACGTACAGGAAGATACTCAACTAACAGCTGCTGATCTGAAAGAGCTTGTAACAGTTTTCAAGAGAATCATTCTTGAAGAATCTGGAGAATCTTTCCCAACTGATCCAATGGAACAATTGTGGAGAGCAGTTGGTGCCGTATTCAACTCATGGGGAAATCCTCGCGCTGTAAAATACCGCGAAATTTACGACATCCCTCACACATGGGGGACGGCTGTTAACGTTCAATCTATGGTCTTCGGAAATATGGGAGACGATTGTGCGACTGGTGTTTGTTTCACTCGCGACCCATCTACAGGTGAGAAAAAATTCTTCGGTGAGTATTTGATCAACGCTCAAGGTGAAGACGTTGTTGCTGGTATCAGAACGCCACAGCCGATCAATGATTTTTCTAAAAACGAATCGAATAAAAACTTCAAGACACTTGAAGAAGCAATGCCTAAAGCTTTCAAAGAGCTTTGCGATGTTTATCAGAAACTTGAAGCTCACTACAAAGACATGCAGGACATCGAGTTTACAATTGAAAAAAGTAAACTTTATATTCTACAAACTCGTAACGGGAAAAGAACTGCGGCCGCAGCTATTAAAATCGCAGTAGATCTAGTGAACGAAAACATTCTTACAAAACAAGAAGCTCTTCTTCGCATGAATCCTGAAGATCTCAACCAGCTTCTTCACCCTCGTCTTGATCCAAAAGCAACGAAAAAACTTATCGCTAAAGGTCTCCCAGCATCTCCAGGAGCTGGCGCAGGGATTATAGCTTTCACATCTGAACGCGCTCATACACTTGCTGAAGAAGGACACAAAGTTATTCTCGTTCGCCAGGAAACTTCTCCTGAAGACATCGCGGGAATGGTTGCGTCTCAAGGTATTTTAACAGCTCGTGGAGGGATGACTTCTCACGCGGCGGTTGTTGCTCGCGGTATGGGTAAACCATGTGTAGCGGGATGTACGGCCCTCAACGTAGATCATAAAAAAGGAACTCTCATCGTTGATGGAAAAACTTATAAAGAAGGTGATTCATTAACAATTGATGGAGCGACTGGAGAAGTTATTGAAGGTATCGTTCCAACAATCGACGCTGCCATTACTGCAGACTTTGCAACTTTCATGGCCTGGTCAGATGAATTCAGAAAACTAGGCGTACGTACAAACGCTGACACTCCAGATGATTCTCGTGTCGCTGTAAAGTTTGGCGCTCAAGGTATTGGTCTTTGTCGTACTGAGCACATGTTCTTTGAACGCGATCGTATTCTCGCTGTTCGTGAAATGATTTTCGCAAACAACGTTAAGGATCGTGAAAAAGCATTAGCTAAAATTCTTCCATTCCAAAGAGAAGACTTTGTTGGCATCTTCACAGTGCTTAACAATCTTCCAGTAAACATTCGTCTTCTCGATCCACCTCTTCACGAGTTCCTTCCACACACGATGGAAGACAAAAAAGAACTTGCTGAGAGTTTAGGTTTAGAAATGAATGCAATTGAACAGCGTGGAGATCAACTTCACGAGTTCAACCCAATGCTTGGTCACCGTGGGTGTCGCCTTGGTGTAACGTTCCCGGAAATTTACCGCATGCAAGTTCAAGCAATCATCGAAGCAGCACTCATCTGTGCTGACAAAGGCATCAACGTAATGCCTGAAATTATGATTCCACTTGTGGCAGTTGATGGAGAACTTTCTGTTCTAAAAGAAGATGCCATTAAAGAAATTGAACGCGTCTTCAAAGAGAAAGGAAAAAAAGTTAAATATAAAATCGGAACGATGATTGAACTTCCAAGAGCAGCAATCACTGCTGGAACGATTGCTAAAAATGCGGAGTTCTTCTCATTCGGTACAAACGATCTGACTCAAACAACGTTTGGTCTATCACGTGACGATGCTGGAAAATTCCTTCCTGAGTATGTAAATAAAGGACTTGTTCCAAATGATCCATTCGTTTCGATTGATCAAGAGGGTGTAGGTTTCTTAATCAAGCATGCTGTTACTGAAGGAAGAAAAACAAATCCTGACATGCACTTTGGTATTTGTGGAGAGCATGGTGGTGAACCGAAATCGATTGAATTCTGCCATCGCGTAGGACTTGATTATGTTTCTTGTTCTCCTTACCGCGTTCCAATCGCTCGATTGGCAGCAGCTCAAGCAGCTATCAAAAATTCTAAAATGTAATTTTTAAAGGGGCCTTTCAGGCCCCTTTTTTTTATGAGGAGTTTAAGGCCATGAAAAAGTTATTTACTCTCTTAGTTTTATTCTCATTAAATGCCCATGCTGAAAAATGTGAAACAGTGGAAGGATGTTCAGTTCTTTTTAATAATTTAACAGGTGAAAAAGTTGATTTCTCGGCCGTACCGCCAGAGATGAGCCTTGCTGTTCCGGGAACGGATTTGACCGCAGAAAATGTAAAAGTTGAATTTCCAAAATACCTTGCCTTAAATGCAGTAGTTCTTATTGAAAAAAACAAATTGGTCCCGATGAGACATGGTGAATTTCTCACATCACCAATGTATGTGGTCGATAAAAATAAAATCCCGCAAATGATCAATAAAGATGGGTTGGTTACATTTTCCTACATGACTCAAAATGATCCTAAAAAACTAGTAACCAGAAGAATCCGCAAAAAACTTTCCTATAAAAAAACAAAATCATTAAATAACATTGTGGAGTATTCAGGACCGAAAGTGATTACGGTCAGTGACACTTACGAATACGCCAGCAAAGTTGTCGCACAGATCATTAAAGCTGATCAAAAAAAGATAAAATAATTTTTTTTCATGATGTATAATAGCAGCATGGAAAAAATTAAGAATTTAGCTTTCGAACTTATGGGTGGACAACATTTTGATTCACTCGCTGTCGGTGTAATCGATTTCCAATCGCAAAAATTTGAAAGTTTTGAAATGCAGGCCGATGTTTTCAGCACGAAACCTTATCTTTATTTTGATTTAGCAAGCTTAACTAAGCCGCTTACAAATTCTTGTGTGTATCTTCACCAATCTGAACTTTTCGACGATAAGATGAAATTACTTCTCAATCATAAAGCAGGTCTTCCTATGGGAGGATTGCTTTCAAAAAAGACCTGGAGAGAAGAGTTATTGTCTTATGACATTAAAGAATCGGAAACATTATACTCCGATTATTCTTCACTGAGATGTATGCTCGAAGTAGAAAAAAAATCGGGACAAAGATTAGAAAGCCTCTGTACGCCTTTTTACGATAAAGAAACTTTGCATTGGACTAAAATTCCCGAAAATGCTTTTTGCCCTGAATACGGAATAAGAAACAAACACATTGTCTGTGGAGAAGTTCACGACAACAATTGCTTTAATATCGGTGAATTTATTTCTCATGCAGGACTTTTTTCGACGATCGATGGGCTTTGCCGGACACTTCTGAATTTTGATTCAAAACTTTCAATGACTAAAAAATTAAACGATGCTTTCCAAAAACAAAAAACGGAAGACCGCTTTATTCTTGGCTTTGACCGTGTGACCGATCCAGCTAATACACTTGCTGGACCTGGATGTTCTACGAAGACATTTGGTCATTTAGGCTTTGTAGGGACGTCTTTTTGGATTGATCTCGAAAGGCAGCGTGGATCTGTCATTCTGGCTAACGGCGTTCAAACCTACTGGTATGACAAAGCAGGTTTGAACGATCTTCGCAGAAAATTAGGTTCAGCTATTTGGTCGCTTTAAAAGACGCCTGATCTTCAGTTCTCACTTCCTGAATGTTACTGAGTGAAACGTATTTGAATAAGGTTCCATTGAAGTCACCTTCTTCATTTGTTTGCGCTTCAATATCTTCAATTATCGTCACCATATGTGAACTATTAAAAAATCTCCCTGTACCATCACTAGTGAATCCAACAAAGAATGTATATCCAGCGCCTGCCGATGCCCATCCACCTCGACCAAATGATGTTCTGACTTCTCTTGTAATCGTCACTTCTCCACAGCCCTCGATCCAACTATTGTCTGGAGTAGAATTGCTGTCACAATTCTCAAGTTCAATTTGTTTTTTTAGTTTGTTAAGGGCCGAGCCTTCCATGCGGAGAAGTTCATCAATGAATTGCTGGTTATCTGAACCATCAACCCAACCAGCAGCTTGAATGGCCTCTTCATCAGTATGAATCGTTACTAATGCGGCCATGTCTGAAACCATTTCAAATTTTTTAGTTTCTTCTGCAAAAGCAGTTTGAGCAAATAAGAGAGTAGCAAGAATAAGTGTTTTCATAAATCCCTCGTGTTGATTGTGAGCGCGTATATCGCTACCAAAATCACGAAGAACAATGAAAGACGAACCCCGTCTAGTGAAGCTTAATTTTCTTTAAAAAATTTTACGACTTCCTCGCAGAATTCTTTGGGATGGGTCTTATGCATATTATGCCAAGAACCTTTGATTTCCACTAGCTTTGCTCGAGGCACATGAGTCTTTATATGGTCTATGCAGCTAGGCGTGAGCGCAGAGCCCACTTCAGGATCTGCTATCAAAAACAACACTGGAAATTGAGTTTCTTTTAAGGCTGGGGTGAGGTCAGAATAGTTTCCTTGATATCCGTACATGACCGAAACATCAGGCCAAAACTTCAATTCGAAACCTTTTTCGTGTTCAACAACTTTCGTCTTCATCAAATCTTTTGCGTAAGAATAGAGCGGACTGATGAGATCGAAGATTTCTTCTTTGGTTTTAAAAATGAGTGAAGGAGTGTAAGAGCGTTTAGCAATTTCTTCTTTTTCTTTATCACGCTCCGGTGATCGTGGTTGTCTGATGTGAATTCCCATATCTTCGATAATCATTTTATCAATCATCTCTGGATAAAGTTGCCCGAATTTGAGTGACGTTCTTCCGCCCATTGAATGACCCAGAAGAGAGACTTTAGATAGTTTGAGATGATCAAGAAGTTCTTTAAGATCTCTGGCCATCGCATCGGCCGTATAATCAGTGCCAGCAGGAGGTGATTGTCCATGTCCGCGTTGATCAACAAGAAGGAG
>CBIHOP010000130.1:0-8429 GCA_966211385.1 uncultured Bacteriovorax sp. | reverse complement strand
CTGCTCTTTGAAATAGCGGTCCTCACCATTTTCTCCAATAACTTCCACACCGATATCTGCAGTACTCGCTCCTAATGCAAGTGAAACTTTGATAAGTGTCCCAGCTTTAGTTTTATCTGCAATGACTTTCAAAACATCTTTGTTGTTTAAATGGCTTTCTAAATTCTTTGAGTATTGTCCGAGAATGTTGATGAGTTCCGAGTTAGATTTATAAGTACACCAGTCTCCATCTTTGAGGTAACTCTCAATTTCTTCAAAAACCTTGAATCCGGTTTTATTATCAGCACCATCCACGATAGGCAGAAGCATACAATGGCGCATTGATTCTGATGCCCAAATTTGAGAATTAAAAACTAAAGCAAGAAGCAGTACATATTTTTTCATACATCAAGTTCTGGTAGAGGTGGAAGTTCAATTGTTGGCATATTGTTCGATTCATAAACTTGCAAAAGCATTTTAAGATCGTTGATCTCTTCTTCTAACTCACGATTGCGTTTTTTTAAAAACTCGTTTTCAAGCTTCAATGAAAGTTCTTCTTTTTGAACATTGATTTCCTTCGTCCAAATTAAATATTTTCCATTTTCTTCTTTGTATTTTACGTGACCGGCCTTGATAGAACGGCGGATTGTAGAAATTGACGTCTTCTTTACAGAAGCGTAATCCAGGATTGATAACCAAATTCCATCTTGATTCATAATCTCTCCAGCGTGAGTATTCAAATATGTTACCAAACTTTTGAAAAGACAGCGCAAAAAAATATGCCCGTGCAATTTACTCCATTTAATTCTCCTGACTAAATTGCACTTTTCAGTGTTATGCTTTTAAGAAGATGTATCACGATATAGACCTCAGTCCATTCAAGAATAAAAAAACGGCACTAGTCCTTTCAGGCGGTGTTGTTAAAGCAGCTTCATGGCACTTGGGTGTGGCCCTTGCGCTTGAAGAATTTGGCTTTGTTCTTAAACATAATAAATCACCGCTTAATCCAGATTATGAAATTTCTACTTACGTCGGATCAAGTGCTGGTTCATTGATCAATCTTTATTTTGCGTCCGGCTTTCGTCCGATTGATGTTATCGACGCTACTATTAACCGCAAAAATTCCCAAACATCACTTAAGCCTGTTACTTATGCAGACATGCTTTCTCGGAAGATGCCGCTTAAAAACAGTTTTGATTTTAATTTTTACAATCCGCTTGAAGGTTTTCCCGCACTCATCAAACAGATGGCAAAACCGCTTTTAAACATCAATGGATTATTTTCGACCGAAGGCCTTAATCAATACATGCAGAAGAACGTCATTCTTTCACAACAGTTTGAAGAATACGCTGCTGATATGTTTGTTGTTGCTACTCAACTCGACCATTCAAGAAAAGTTATTTTTAGCAAATACAATTACCCAAGCCCAATTCACGATTCGACCGCTGAATATTATACAGGTGTAGACATTACGAGCGCAGTAGCTGCGAGTATGAGTGTTCCACCATTTTATGCTCCATACCCGATTAAAAATCCACTCACGGGCCAGTTAGACTATTATATCGATGGAGAAATCCGCGAGACTCTTTCTAACCACGTAGCGGTTGATAATAAGTGTGACTTTATCATCAGCGCATGGACGCACACGCCTTATCACTATCACGATGAGATTGGATCACTGATTAATTACGGATTACCTGCGATTTGTATGCAGGCGATTTATCTCATGATTCAAAAGAAGATTGTTTCATCACGCTCACACACTACTCTTTCAAAAGATATCATCGATACCGTGAACGATTATATGAAGACAAACAACTTCAGCCAAAAAGATCGTCACAATATTACATCGATCATTGAACGCAAAATGGCTTACAGACCTCATGTAAAGTATATCGACATCTATCCGGATCATTCACACTACAAGCTTTTCTTCACGAACTCTTTTTCGCTTGATCCACAAAAAGCAAAATACATTATGACTGCTGGCTACAAAAAAACTTTTGAAGTCTTCAAAAAAATGGAATGGACTTAAAGTTGCTCTACGATGTACTTCCCTTCTGAGCAGTACGTTTTTAGGAATTGAGTTGATCCGTCAGTGTATTCAAGCTTCGCATTGAATTGTCCTTCCATATCACCCACAAAGAAGATTTTTTCAGAAAGTTCCATGTTATCTGTTGAGAAATTTCCATCATTATCCAAGAATGAAGTTTCAGTGAACATTTCACCGGCCTTATTCTTACCATTAACTTTCAAATCGCGAATATCTTTTGAAAGATTAACTTGCACGATACAACGTTGACCTAATTCATCCATGTCATTTGCTTGAAGAACGCGCTTAATGAAATCCATTCCTGGAATTTCAATATTTGTTTCTTCTTCAGTCCCCACATAAAGCGTAGTCGGCATATGTGTGAATTCGAGATATTTTCTAGATCCAGCGATCATTTCTGGAACTTTAATTTCATAAGCATTTAAAGCTTTTTTCTTAGAAGTCGTTTTTGTTCCAAAAATTCCAACTTGTGAAGCATCAATGTTAAGCTCTTTAGATTTTCTTCCAAGAAGAGTTCTAGTTGTGAATGTATATAGCTCTCTTTGAGTATTCACGAATTCACTATCTTCAAAGAACATCTCTCCATCACCAACATAGATAATTTTTTGAGCTGTTTCTTTGTTGCTTAAGTAATAACGAAGAAGAGTATTTCCAGTTTGCACACCAAGGAACATAACGTAATCAGCTGCCTCTATAGAACCAACTTGCTTAAATGCTTTTGTAAAAAACATCTTCGCTTCATAAGAAGAATCAAGCTCAACGTCTTTGATCGAAGGATCAATTGCAAACAAGGCCAGATTTCCTTGAATATCCATTTTACGTTTGATTAAAAATTGTTGAATACCCTCTTCGTTAATGAGAGGAATAGTCATTCCATTTTCAGCTAGATTTAATTCAACTCTTGTTGGAATCATTCCCTGTGCTTGAACCACTCCTGTTTGAGTATTCACTTCTCCAGTGAGTGAGTATCCAATTTTGATTTCGCCATTAGCTCCATCATCCATGCGTTCAGCGCGATCGTAGTCAGGTACAAATTCATATCCAATGGCCGCTCTCACTTTTTGAGTACTCAAATTGATTTCGCGCGCCTTGATTGAAAATTCTTTTTCTGTTGGTTGATCATCTGGTGAACCCATAAAGGCATTGATTGCTTCTTTATTAGTTGCAGCCACAGATGAAGAAGCCTGGTGTTTTGAGTAGTCATAAACGATGTTATCTTCATCTTCCATAATCTTATCTAATGATTCTTCATCTACTATTTCTTCTTTTTTAAACGCTCTTCCAGCAGGTACAACTGGCTCAATTTTTTCTTTTTGAGTACTCACCGCTGCAACTTCACGAGCAATCGCCGCTTTTACTGATTTTGAAAGAGGACTATCGAAAAGTTTTTTAGATGGTTCTTTAGCAACTTCTGGAGCTGCTTCTGGTGTTGAGTAGTCAAACATCACCATATCGTCCGCCGACTCAGACGGCTCAACATTTGTACTAGCAAGAGAATTCGTCACTTCATCTTTCACTAAATCATCAGCAGCAACTTTTTCAGAAAGGTCCGGTGATAAATTCCAAGATAGGTTGGCAAAAGATGAATATCTTAATTGATCAGCAGAAAATGCATAGAGCTTAACCAGTTCAGAATTGTTGATAATGGCCGCATCCATTGCTTCGGATACAGTCGTGGCTTCAACAATCTGGATTTTTTTATAAGAAACTTTTTTAGGTTTTAGATAAGTCACACGCGAGTTTTTGATTGAATGTTTAATTTCAGAATCAATTTGCGCGATGATTGTATCTTCAACAGTATTTTCAACAGCATTTTCCGCTACAGAAACGCTGTTTAAATCACTTTTTTGAGAGATAGCTTCTACATTGGCCGCAAGATTTGAAAAAGCGCTTAAATCAAGTGTACGCGTCTCTGTCGTTCTCGACTGAGAATACGCCATTCCACCTACCACAACGGCAGATAAAAATAGGCCTGAACACGATTTAACAAACACAGATTTTTTCATCATATCTATGAGTTAAAGTGTAATAGCTACAAAAACGGTTTCAATTGAATGTTAAGATTTGCCTAGTAGAAAATGAGTACTCAACGAATTTAATCACTGAGTACTCATATAATTGATTAGCGAGATCGGACGAATTCACCAAGTTGGATACGAAGTTTAGCCAGTTCAACTTTATGTTGGTAACTAGCGATCTCTTCATCAGAGAGTCCTCCAGTATTTTTAAGCTTATCTTCTGCGTTTTTAAGCGCAAGTTTCGCTCTTTCAATATCAACGTCAGTATTTTCTTCCGCTGTATTGCTCATGATGATCACATTATTGTCCAGAATTTTACAAACACCTGATGAAATCGCGAAGTGCCTGTCAGCATAGTCCGCTCCACCAAAAACACTTAATACACCAGTCGAAAGTTTCGTCACGATGTGCGTGTGATTTTCAAGAACATTGATTTGCCCACGAACAGTTGGCACCAAAAGGGATTCGGCGTGAATCCCTTTTGCAATGATCTTTGAAGGCGTTAAAATATCAACTGTAAAATATTTCATTTTAAAATCCTAAATTACTTTCCGGCCTTGATTAGAGCTGCTTTTTCGTAAACCATATCAAGTCCACCAACTAGGTAGAATGCTTGTTCTGGTAGATCATCAACTTCACCATTAAGGATCGCTTTGAACGCCTTAATTGTATCGTTGATCTCTACGAATTTACCTTTAAGACCAGTGAACTGCTCAGCAACGAAGAACGGCTGAGAAAGGAATTTTTGAACCTTTCTTGCACGTGCAACGATTAGCTTATCTTCTTCAGAAAGTTCATCCATACCAAGGATCGCGATGATGTCTTGAAGTTCTTTATACTTTTGAAGAATCTTCTGAACACCGCGAGCAACGTTATAGTGTTCTTCCCCAACGATAGCTGGAGTAAGAATTGATGACGAAGAAGAAAGTGGATCTACCGCTGGGTAAATTCCAAGCTCAGCGATTTGACGAGAAAGTTCTGTCGTCGCATCCAAGTGAGCAAACGTTGTAGCTGGAGCTGGATCGGTATAGTCATCCGCAGGTACGTATACGGCCTGGATAGATGTAATAGATCCGTTAACTGTTGAAGTAATACGCTCTTGCATTGCCCCCATTTCAGTACCAAGTGTTGGTTGGTAACCTACCGCTGAAGGAATACGTCCTAGTAGCGCTGATACTTCAGATCCAGCTTGAGTAAAGCGGAAGATGTTATCAACGAAGAAAAGAACGTCTTGGTTTTCTTCATCACGGAAATATTCCGCCATTGAAAGACCAGTAAGAGCAACACGTGCACGAGCTCCAGGTGGCTCATTCATTTGACCGAAGACCAGTGCAGTTTTTGCAATAACTCCAGACTCTGTCATTTCATGGAAAAGGTCGTTACCTTCACGAGTTCTTTCACCTACACCTGCGAATACTGAGTATCCACCGTGTTGAGTTGCGATGTTGTTGATTAGCTCTTGAATAAGAACCGTCTTACCTACACCCGCACCACCGAATAGACCGATCTTTCCACCGCGAACGTATGGAGCAAGAAGGTCAATAACTTTAATACCTGTGTAGAACTGCTCTAGCTTTGTAGATTGCTTATCAAATCCAGGAGCTTCTCTGTGGATTGAGTAAGTTTTCTTAGCGTTGATTGGACCAGCTTCATCAACCGGCTCACCAATAACGTTTGTGATTCTTCCTAAACACTCTCTACCAACTGGAGCTTGGATAGCTCTGCCAGTATCAAGAACTTTTAGTCCTCTCGCTAGACCCTCTGTTGAGTCCATAGCGATACAGCGAACCATGTTGTCACCCAAGTGTTGAGATACTTCAACAGTTAGGTTCCATTCTTGATTCGAGATCGTCTTGTTTGTTAACTTGAGAGCGTTATAGATCGCTGGAATTTTTCCGTTGGAAAATTCAACGTCTAGTACCGGTCCCATTACTTGCTTTACAACACCGTAATTTTCAGACATTGGTGACCCCTTAACCTTTCAGAGACTCAGCACCGGAAACTACTTCAGATAATTCTGTCGTAATCGCTGCTTGTCTCAGTTTATTCATCTTAATTGATAACGTTCTAATTGCTTTTTTACAGTTCGAAGTTGCAGAGTCCATCGCCGCCATTCTTGATCCATGCTCTGCTGCGATTCCATCTAGAAGAGCTGTATAAAGAGTGCTGATGTACGTTTGCGGAATAAGTGTATTCAAAATTTCAGTAGGATTTGGATCGTACTTGAAATCGAATGGAAACTTCTCACGCAATTCTTCTTTCTTCGCTACATCAAGTGTAAGCGGAAGAAGTTGCTTAACTGTTGGTTCAAAAGAAATTGCCGATTGGAAAACGTTGTAGGCCACGAATACGTGTCCCACTTCTCCACTCTTAAACATCTCAGCTAATTCTGTTCCAACCGATTCCATTTCAATGAACGTTGGTTCAGATTTTGCGAAAGAGTATGTTTTACCTTTGTTGTAAGTAGAAGCCAGAAGGTCTCTTACTTTTTTACCAATGAAATAAACTTTTACATCAAGTTTTGTTTCATCAAGAAATCTTCTAACTTTTTTTGCAAGTTGAGAGTTGTACGATCCGCAAAGACCTTTATCTGAAGAGATAACTAAAAGGATTGCTTTGTTGTTATCTTTCTTCTCATTTAAAAAATCATGATCATAGTTCTGAACAAGTGCAGATACCGTTTTAATTGTATCTTCAAGTTCACGAGCGTATGGGCGAGAGTTCAGAATGTTGTTCTGAGCTTTCGCCAATTTTGCGGCCGAAACGAGCTTCATGGCTTGCGTGATTTTAGAAGTACTTTTGGTACCCTTAATCTTCTTTTTCAGCTCTTTAATATTCGCCATTGTTATTAATTCCTAATTAGTATTTTTTTGTAGCTAAGAAACCTTTAACAGCTTCAAGAATTTTAGCTTCTTGATCAGCTTTAATTTCTTTTGCAGCTGAAATTTCTTTCATAACGTCGCCGTGTCTTGAGTGTAGGAATTCAAGAACGTCTTTTTCCGCAACTCTTACTTGAGCCGTTGGAACAACGTCGAACAGACCTTTAGTTGCAACAAGAATCGCTACAGCTTGGTCAATAACGTCAGCTGGTGCGTACTGGTTTTGCTTTAGAAGTTCTACTAGTCTCTCTCCGCGATTAAGCTGACGTTTAGTCGCTTCATCAAGGTCAGATCCGAAAGCAGCGAAAGCTGCAAGTTCACGGTACTGAGCAAGGTCTAGACGAAGAGTACCAGCTACTTTTTTCATAGCTTTAATTTGAGCAGATCCACCTACGCGTGAAACTGAAAGACCAACGTTTACAGCTGGACGGATACCAGAGTTGAATAGATCCGACTCTAGGAAGATCTGGCCATCAGTAATCGAAATTACGTTTGTAGGAATGTATGCAGAAACGTCACCTTCTTGAGTTTCGATGATTGGAAGAGCAGTTAGTGAACCGTTTCCAAGTTCGTCATTCAATTTACATGCACGCTCAAGAAGTCTTGAGTGAAGGAAGAATACGTCCCCTGGGAACGCTTCACGTCCTGGTGGACGACGAAGTAGAAGTGACATTTGACGGTAAGCTTGAGCTTGCTTAGTTAAATCATCATAGATGATTAGAGCGTGTCTACCGCTATCACGGTAGTACTCAGCCATTGTACATCCAGTATATGGAGCAAGGAACTGCATTGGAGCTGAAGCTGAAGCAGTTGCTGAAACGATGATTGTGTACTCTAGAGCACCAGCATCTTTCAATTTTTGTTGAACTTGTCTTACTGTAGATTGTTTTTGTCCAATAGCTACGTAAACACAAATTACGTTTTTACCTTTTTGGTTGATGATTGTATCGATAGCGATTGCTGTTTTACCAGTCTTACGGTCACCAATGATAAGCTCGCGCTGACCACGTCCGATTGGAATCATAGAGTCGATAGCTTTAAGACCTGTTTGCATTGGTTCGTGAACTGATTTACGAGCAATGATCCCTGGAGCTTTTAGTTCTACTACACGTGATTCTTTAGTTTTGATTTCGCCCATTCCGTCGATTGGCTCACCGATTGCGTTTACTACGCGACCAAGAAGAGCGTCACCAGCTGGAACCTGAACGATTCTTTCAGTTCTCTTTACAGAAGAACCTTCTTTGATTTCTGTATCTTCACCAAGAACGGCGATACCTACGTTATTTGTTTCTAAGTTAAGAACCATCCCCATAGTGCCAGATGCGAACTCAACTAGTTCTCCGTTCATTACGTTTTTAAGACCGTATGCTCTCGCGATACCATCTCCAACAGTTAAAACAGTTCCCACTTCATCAACTTGTAATCTAGTTTGAAAGTTTGAGATTCTGTCTTTGATAATGCTTGTAATCTCTTCTGGATTCATTGCCATTTTTTACCTCT
>CBIHOP010000129.1:0-8447 GCA_966211385.1 uncultured Bacteriovorax sp. | reverse complement strand
GCAAGATCAAATTTATCCCATGTTTTTTTAAGATAGATGTCTGTGATTTTTACATCTGTTTGACCAACTGGATTTGATGGCGTGTAAGGAGCATCAATGCTTGATTGGTAGAAAGTATTTTGTGAGTTGCTTGATTTAATTGAGTGATGAATACCGAAAGCGATGTCTTTTTCATCGTTATCGTAAAGAAGGCCAAGTCCGAATTCTTTAGCGTTTGTTGCGCGAGTGTAACCTTGATTAGAAATTTTTGACCAGAATGGATTGATGTGGAAGTTTCCAATTTTCAATTTCATTGTGATCCCGTCACGCGAGTAAGCGTGGCGATCCCAAGTGTTAGATCCATCGTGGTAAATAGCTCCAAGACCCCAGTGATATGTGTGACGACCGATGAGGTAAGTCGCTGTATCAGAATAAAGTTCAAGATATGCTTTTTTGATAACAACTGTTTTACCAGCAGCTTGGTTTTGATGATAAAGCGAAGCTGTGTTTGTTGAAGATTGATTCACTTCAGGTGCATCACCAAGAAACCCACCGTTAGCATATCCAGTTGAGATTTCTCCCTTGAATGTAGCAGCGTCGTTGATGATCATCGTTGGGCTTAAACGGAAAATATAACTTTGCCATGAAGCCGTTGAATGGTTTCCATTATCAAGTCCAACTTCTTGTGAGCCTGCGTTTGCTGATGTCACATCTGTAGGAGCTTTAATACGACGGAAATCACTCATAAGTGTTGAATCAACACCGAAAGCTCCGTGCCAGTCGATTGGTAGGGCCTGTGAAACGACAGGTGCAATTACCATGACTGCCGTAAGAAAAACTCTGAGCTGCTTAAACATAAGAAATACTCCCTAGAAGAGATGATTTAACATTGGTAAGATTCATCAAAATACTATATGAAATGGTAGTAATTAAGTCAAAACGAGAAACTTTAAAATCAGATCGATATGAAGCAATGGGCAATACGGATATTAGCAGTTCTTTTAATCCTTTTTTTGGGTGTAGCAATTGCTATTTTTGTCTTCGTAAAATCTACTCTTGATGAGACTTCTGTTTCAGTTCTCGAAGAGAAAATTAATAAAAACTACGATCCTTACATCACTCAATTTCCAGAAGTCGTTTTGGAAGAAGGCTCAATTGTAAAAAAAGAAGAGCTGCAACACTTTCAACTCTTCTCTGCAGATCGTTCATCATTCAATGATTTTCTGGCGCGATTAAAAGAAGAAGGTGGACTGTCGGAAATGCGTGAAGTGCCAGGTCTCTTGCAAGTTCATCGTAAAATCATTTTTAAAAACCTTCTCGCGAATGATTGCGTGGAACTCTACTGCTATCAGCACTATCTTCCGTTTGATTACACTCCATCCATTTTTTGGAAGGGTCTTATTGGAATTGAAGATAAGCGCTATCTCGATCACTTCGGTGTTGATTTCAAATCAATCTTCCGTGCTTTTGTAGCTAACGTTCGCAAGATGCGTTTTGAACAAGGGGGATCAACGATCTCTCAGCAGTTGGTAAAAAATATCTTTTTTACCAATGAAAAGACTTTCTCTAGAAAGATCAAAGAAGTCATCGTTTCTGTTTATATCGAATCTCGTTTTCCCAAAGAAAAAATTTTAGAAGCGTATTTGAATGAAGTTTACTGGGGAGCTCTTCAGGGAATAAAAATCAAAGGCGTTTTTGCCGCTTCAACTTTTTACTTCGGAAAAAAACCAGAAGACATTACTCCATACGAAGGGGCTATTTTAATTGGTCTCTTAAAAGGCCCGAGTTATTTTTCACCACTAAAAAAAATCGAACGTCTTAAAGAACGTGCTGAAGTTGTATACGAAAAACTTATTCAGGAAAATTTTGTACCCAATGATCCAGCTAGCATTTGGAAAAAAGCAGATTGGGATCGATTCGTTGAACGCTTACAAAAAGCGGAGAGCACTCAATACAAACAATCTATTTGGCGAACGCTTAATGATCCAGAACCAACACTCGCTAATTATGAAAAGTTTGTTCTCATTCAAAAAGTGGCCGATGTTAAGGCCAAAATTAAAGAACGCTTCACGGACAAATTCAATACGCTGGATATTTCGGTAAAAGTAATGCTGGGGCCACTAACTGAAAATTCTGATTTCAGTTATTACTCACGTATTGAAAGAAATAAACAAAAAGCACTGCACGCGGAAAGACACCAAATCGGAAGTACGATTAAACCAATTGTTTACTCCGTTTTTCAGGATATGGGCCGTCAGATGGGCGACTATGTTTTAACAGAAGAAATTCCCATCAGACTCAACTCGGGCGTGTGGTCGCCTAAAGAAGCTCACAAAATAACAGAACCTCAGGTCACTATGACCGAAGCTCTGCTTAAATCTTATAATCGGCCGTTGGTGAGAGTGGCCCAGGAACTTGGTTTTTTCCAAGTGGGTGAGCACCTTAAAGTTTATTTTCCTAAGATGAGAATGCCATTAGAGCAATATCCATCAGAACTTTTGGGGAGTATGGAACTAAGTGTTGCCGAGCTTCGTTCGTCCTATGCTCAATTTATTAAAGCGGAGTGCGCAAAAATAAAAAATAGCGAACGCTTCATGGATCAAAGTGTTCTTTCGATTCTTTCCGACCCGAATCTGACAACGGTCGAGCGGAATGTAGATAGCATAATGCAGAAACTTCGCTTCTTCGGTAAGACCGGAACAACGAATAATGGCTACGATAACTGGTATGTGGCCTTCGATGGAAAAAATTTAACGGTCATTTGGGTAGGCTACGAAGGCGCTCGGAAAAACAAGTCACTGGGACTTTATGGAGCAAGCACTGCCTTTAATGTTTTCCAAAACTATTACCGCGATCGCGGAAGACGTTTCCAACAATTCAACTGCGAACTCATCAACTAGGTCTTGCAAAAAAGCCCTCGAAAGTTTATATTAAGTTCACGAATGCATTGGGGTATCGACAAGTGGTAAGTCAGCAGATTTTGATTCTGCCATTCCTAGGTTCGAATCCTAGTACCCCAACCAATTCTTTCCTAATCTTATTTCACTAGGAGGATCTCTTGAAACGAATCGTATTAGTTTCTGGGTCTTCAAATCAGTCTCTCTCAAATCAAATATCAGACTTCCTCGACGTTCCGTTAGTTAATCCGCAGCTTGTTCGTTTCGCCAATGGTGAAATTTTCTGTGAGATTGAAAAACACGTTCGTGGTGCCGATGTTTTTATCATTCAATCAACTTGCGCTCCAGTGAATGACAATTTGATGGAACTTCTGATTATGATCGATGCTTTAAAAAGAGCATCTGCTGCTTCGATTACGGCCGTGATTCCGTTTTATGGATATGCCCGCCAGGATCGCAAAGCATCGCCACGTACTCCAATTTCCGCAAAACTTGTTGCTGATATTTTAACAGTTGCCGGTGCTACTCGTGTTATCACAATGGATCTGCACGCTGGTCAGATTCAGGGATTTTTCAACATTCCTTTCGATAACATTTTCGCTTCACCTGTTATTTTGAACTACATTAAAAAAGAAATTTTTTCTGATAATACAATCTTCGTTTCACCAGATGCTGGTGGAGTTGAGCGCGTTCGTTTCTATGCTAAAAAATTAAACGCAGAAATCGCCATGATCGATAAACGTCGTACAGGTAAAAACGTTGCTGAAGCGATGAACGTTGTTGGTAACGTCGAAGGAAAAGAATGTATCATCATCGACGACATGATTGATACGGCCGGAACTCTTGTTGAAGCCTGCAAAGCGCTCAAGAAAAATGGGGCGACAAAAATTTATGCATTCGCAACTCACCCGGTGTTTTCTGATCCAGCGATCAAGCGCATTTCAGAATGTGCTGAGCTTGATCGAGTGATTGTAACTGATACCATTCCACTTACTGAAGCTGCTAAGAAAACAGACAAAATCAAAGTTCTCTCAACTGCTGAACTTCTGGCCAAAGCAATTCACAGAACATTTAACAATGATTCTGTAAGCTCGCTGTTCGTGTAATTCATGGATCGTTTAATCGTAGGCCTCGGAAATCCTGGCAGTAAATACCACTACACAAGACACAATATTGGATGGGACGTTTTCGAAGAACTATCGTTCGCCAATGATCTTCGTTGGACTGATAAATTTAAAGGCCAATATGCTGTTTATCAAAACGGCGATGAAAAAATTTATTTTCTCAAACCACAAACATTCATGAATCTCTCTGGAGAAAGTGTGCAACCGCTCATGAATTTCTTCAAAATTCCCATGGAAAACATTTTGGTCGTTCACGACGAACTTGATCTTCCATTTGGAACCATTGCTTTTAAAAAAGGCGGCGGACTCGCTGGGCATAACGGCTTAAAATCTATAGCCGCTCACTTGGGAACTCAGGATTTCAAGCGGGTTCGAATGGGCATTGGCCGCCCTGTGCACGGAGATGTTTCCAATTGGGTGCTCTCGGGGTATACCGGAGAGGATAAAGATTTTTTCAGACCGTATTTGCAAGGGACCGCGAAGGCCCTTGAAGAATACATTAAGATTGGTTTTGAAAAAGCTTCAACAAATTATAGTAAGAAAAAAATCGTATAAGGAATTAAAATGGCTTTAAATTGCGGTATCGTTGGTCTTCCAAACGTCGGTAAATCGACAATCTTCTCTGCTATTACTTCAGCTCCAGCTGAAGCAGCAAACTATCCTTTTTGTACGATTGAACCAAACGTAGGTATCGTTGCCGTTAACGATCTTCGTATGAAAAAAATCGGTGAGATCATTGGACCTGAAAAAATGATTTATACGACAGTAGAGTTCGTAGACATCGCAGGTCTTGTTAAAGGTGCTTCAAAGGGTGAGGGTTTAGGAAATCAATTCTTAGGTCACATCAGAGCTGTTAACGGAATCGTTCACGTTGTTCGTTGTTTTGAAGATGGTGACATCATTCACGTTCACGGAAAAGTTAATCCGAAAGACGACATTGAAACAATCAATCTTGAGTTAGCTTTTGCTGACCTTGAAGTTGTTGAGAAAAAACTTCAAAACATTCCAAAACTTTTGAAGTCACAAAATAAAGACGTGTTAACGTCTGCAAAAATCCAACTTCCACTTCTTGAAAAATTAAAGACAGAACTAGAAGCGGGAATTGCAGCTAGAAACTCTTCGCTCTCAGATGAAGATAAAGCTGCTGTTGAAGATTTAAACCTCATCACGATGAAGAAAGTTATTTATCTTTGTAATGTTGATGAAGCAGGTCTTGCTGAAGACAACGATCACGTTAAAGCGGTTAAAGCATACGCTGCTGCTGAGAATTCTGAAGTCCTAAAAATCTGTGGAAAATTAGAATCGGAAATTGCTTCACTTGAAACTCTTGAAGAGAAAAAAGAATTTCTTGATGCTGCAGGAATCGAAGAATCAGGTCTGGATAAACTTACGCGTGCTGCTTACAACATGCTTGGCCTTAAAACATATTTCACTGCAGGCGTTAAAGAAGTAAGAGCGTGGACATTCCACGATGGTTTTAAAGCTCCACAATGTGCAGGAATCATTCACTCTGATTTCGAGCGTGGCTTCATTAAAGCAGAAGTTTTTCACTACAACGATTTGATTCAATATGGCTCTGAGGCAAAAGTAAAAGAAGCTGGAAAGTTCCGTGTTGAAGGAAAAGAATACATTGTAAAAGACGGAGATATCATGCACTTTAGATTTAATGTCTAAAGAGCAATTTAAAGTCTTAATCTGTCTATTTATTGTCTTACTCACTGGCTGTTCATCAAAAAAGACTGAGCAGCCAGGATCTGCTAAAGTTCAAACAGTGCAATCTCAAAAAAATACATCTAGAAAAATTATTCTGTTTATTCCCGGCTACTACGGTTCACGTCTTAGAAATGCAGAGACGGGAAAACTACTATGGGCCAAAGCTTCGAACTTTCTCTTTAGTAATGAAGGTCTTTCAGAGAATATTCCAGGAACAAATATTGGCGATAAGAAAAAGCTCGTCACTGACGGCATTCTCGACTCTGTAGCGATTGTTCCGCGATTATTCCACTATGATGCTTACGAAGATACGCTTGAACACTTGCAGAAGTTTGCTGATGAAAATGATCACGAACTTCACACAATGGATTATGACTGGAGAGATGATTTTATAAATTGCCTCAAAGTCATTGATTCAAAAATCCATTCCTTAAATTTAAAAGAATCAGATGAGCTTACAGTTATTGCCCACAGTATGGGCGGACTTCTCATGTCTTATTATATTCGCTACGGAAGTCAGGATGTTGAAAACGCTGTCGAAGACTGGAGAGGATTAAAAAACATTTCAAAATTAGTTTTAGTGGCTCCGCCGCTGCATGGATTAATGATTCTCTTTCGCGATATAGGCGAAGGCACGAGCAGAGGTTTTAACAGAACGTTACTTTCATCACTAGATTATTCAACATTCAAATCTTCTTATTTTTTTCTACCGGACGTTGGCGATGATGTCGCCAAAACAGAAGAAGGAAAAATGGTTAATCTTAAAATTCATGAGATTGAAAATTGGGAGATTAATGATTGGGGTCCTTTTAAATTTGCTACATCGGAAGAGAGACCAATTGTTCGTGAATTTGTATCAAATCTTATGAAAAGGTCAAAAAAATTCCATGAACTCCTTAAAGCACCTGTTCAAAACGAACCTTTCAAAAAGATTCCCCTTCTTCATCTCTGGGGTGTCGGAAATAAAACGAAAGAAATAGCGACCGTTTTTAAAAATAAAAAAGGCCAGATAGATTATCGCTTTGATAGTTCCGGCGAAGTGGATGGCGATGGAACTGTCACAAAAAACTCCGGACGTTCACTCGAATACTTCAAAAAATTTCACTATAAAGGCCGGGAAGAAAAAGACGGCCATTTGGAAATCCTCTCTGATAAGGATTCCCAAAAGACCATTCATGATTTTTTACTTAATTAGCATTTGATGGCGAGCGGTTATCGACTACTTTGAATGTTTCATCAAGTGGAACACTCAATGTCGATTTGTTCGAAAGAAGTGAATAGAAAAACTTATTGCGATAGATAAGTTTTACGTAGTTTCTCGTCTCTTCATAAGGAATAGATTCAATGAGAGCAAGCGGATCATCATTGCGGAAAATTTCTTTTCTCCAGCGATCAATGCGGCTTTCTCCTGCATTGTATGAAGCCAGTGCAAAAATTAAATTTCCATCAAAGCGAGAGATTAACTGCTTTAAGTATTTAGCACCGATGGCCACGTTAACTTGCGGATCATCGAGATGTTTAACACGAACACGCTTGTTAAAACGTTTTGCCGTTTCAGGCATAAGTTGCATTAAACCTTTAGCTCCTACCCTTGAAGTCGCTTCTGGATTAAAAGCTGATTCCTGACGAATGAGTGAAATGATAATGAGTGGATCAAGGTTATCAGCATTCTTTTCAATCGTTGAAAGGTATTGAAGCGGGAAAATGTATTTAATAAGTTTGTAATTTAAGCTTAAAGAATTCTCGCCCAATGAATCCTGGAAGACTTTAAACGAAGAAATATATTTCTTTTGAGAGTGGAGTAGGCGAACCAGGTTGAGAACAACAAACTCCTTATGCTCGTTAGCGGAAATCTTTTTTGCCATCTCAAGGTCTTTAAATGTCTCTTCCTTAGTCATTGATTGAATGTGGCGCATTTCTAGAACCGCGAATCTCTCGTGGCCAATTTTATTCCAAACGGCGAGTCTTCTGAGAGTGTTCTGCATAAGTTCAGAAGTTTCTGAAACTTTATAATCGGATGAAGATTCTTTTGCGATTAACTTCGCGAGGATCTCTTGATCAGACGTTCCCTTTTGTTGAGCTGCCAGTTCCTTCAAAGAAATGATCGAGTAAAATGAATAAGGAGCCGAGCTTACAATTTTATTAAAATAACCAATCGCTTTTTTTGTATCACCAGTCTTCAACACAGAGTACGCGATCCAAAATTTGAGTTTCGAATCGTGGTTGTCGAATGTTTTCTCAAGCGCGTTTTTATCCACGACAGCTTTCATCGCTTTGTAGTCTTTATTGATTAGATGAGGCCATAACAAGTGAAATAGCGCTTCAGATGCTTCTTCTTTAGGAGCAATTGTGCGTGCAAGATTGAAGATTTCAATCGCGTCACTATCGCGGCCTTTATAGAAAAGTGCTTTTGCAGCTAAGTTTACTCCAACCCATGCTTTTCGCTCATCAATGAATTGTTTGTTTTTGTTGAAAAAATTAATAGCGGCTAAGATTGTCTGTTTTGCTTGAGTGGGTTCACCTTTCTCAGCGAGTTCTTTCGCTTCTTTTGCCAGACGAGAATATTCTTCCTGGAAGTAACTTAGCGAGTTGTTGTCTAAGTGTAAATTCGACTTCATGAACTTGTTAAGAGTTGAACTTACATGCAAGTTTAGAAGAATGGCTGAACTCGGTTTGATTTTATATTCAACAAACTTATCAGTTAGAATGTTGGAAATTTTCTCATGTTCAGTTT
>CBIHOP010000128.1:0-8470 GCA_966211385.1 uncultured Bacteriovorax sp. | reverse complement strand
TTCCGCCATATTATTCTTCAAAACTAATGTATTTAAAATATCAAACGCCAGGTTCACATCGAGGAAAGCTTTTTTTCCGTTCAAATCTTTCTGAGGGAGATATTTTTTGTATTCATCAATTGAGACTTTTCCTTCTTTCGTAAAATCTGTCGGATCATCCAAAAATTCTCCATGCAGGAAAAAAACCTTTCCAATAAGTTTATAAGGGAGGTCTGTTCCCGAAAGTGTCCCCGTGCTGCTGACAAGAACATTGGATTTTTTAAAGAGCGGGATCGTTGCTCTGTCTATACGATAGTCTAAATTAATTTGAGGATAGAGATCATCAAATAGAAAGCGCCCAGTGACACGAATATCACCCTCACCATAATTACCTGTGAGTTTAGTTAATTCGTAAATCTCACCTTTTTTGATATTGTTGAATTGCATGTCATTAAAAAAGCCAGGAAGGTTTCTTAGTTTCATTGAAAGTTTATCTGTTCCAATGGCAAATTCTTTTACTTCAAACTTTTTTTCGAGCACAACTTGATTACTGCCTTTAATTACACCAACTGCTCTATCTACAAAATCAGAAACGAACTCCAGGAGATTAGCTTTAATTGAGAAGCGCTGATCAAGCGCAATCACACCGTTTGAAATATTTCTCCCTTTACTGACAAAGAAATCTTCACCATCTCTAAATCTCAAATCCCAAACTTTAACATTGCCCTCATCTACTTCAATTTTGTTGTAGCGTGGGTCGACACTCATATCAATGTTGCCTTTTTTCAAATTCAATTCAGCGACATTCAGTACAAACTTACGAACACCCTCTCCATTCAAACTGATTTGGGTGTTGAGGTCAGCTTTGATTTTTCCAGAAATACTTTTTTCACTAATGTTATGTCCTGAAACAATTCCCAGAATCTCTCTGATATCTGCGGTCTCGATTGATGCTTTCGTAGCAGTCATTCCAGTTTTGATTTTAAGTAAAGAATCCAATTTGATTTTACCACCCAGCAGACTCGCGTTGGTTACGACGTCGTCAGAGTTTACATAAAAGAGCGCATTGGAAGATGATGCAGGGACATTTCCAATAAAGGCATTTGCTAATCTCAACTTGAAACGAGAATTGAAGTCATCGGTCGTTCCGTTACCGTCAAAATCCAAAAAGAGATCTCCATCATACTCAAAATTGAGTCGACGATAGACTCCGAAGTCATTTAAACGCAGTCCTTGAGCAGCACCATTGAGTTCAATATAATTATTGGCCAGACTCAAACTTACGTTGGCCATCATTTGCCCGCGTGCTTTGTTAAGTTTGAGTTGCTTAAAATTAAGGTGATTGTTAATCAATGAAAAACGAGAGAACAGTCGATCTGCTTCTTCATCTCCAATTTTGATTTCGCTCCCGCGAATTGTTCCTTCAATTTTTAAATCTTCAACTGCATATCCCCCCTTAATAGTGACGTTTGAAGTGAAGTTAAATTCTGGCATGATTGGCGTCTTCAGTTTTTTAAAAACAAGCGCCATCATCTGTCGAGCATCTTTGAAGGTTGCTTTTACAAGATTCAGACGTAAGTCCATTCCTTTTTTATCTTCAAAATCCAGTGTGCCTTCAGCATTGTAATTAGTTTGATTTAAATTTCCTTCCAATTCGTCGATTGTGATTCTTAAGTCAGCAAGAGAGAATTGAAATTTCGCTTTTGCTTGACCGAAATGAAGATCGAGTAGCGAGAAATTTTGCCAATCAACAACGAAATCAAATTGCACATCATTCATTGGGCCAGAGATATGCATTTGTGTTGGGCCTACTCCGGTCAACTCAATCCCTGCAATCGGACCGATAGTTTTGAGATCAATTTTAGAATTATCAACAAGAACGTCGATCTTACCGTTGCCCAATTTTCCTTGGGCCATTAATGCTGTATTTTTACCACTTATCGTTGCATTGAAGCTTAATGAATTATCGTTGTGAATTGTTGCAATAGTTTTTGTTAACTCGAAACCGGCGTTTTTGAGAACATCTTTCTGATTAGGTTTACTGGCCGTAAGGCGAAAGTTTTTTATAGTCGCACGGTCATCAATATGAAAGCTCGCTTTAGTAGAATCGAGTTTGACATCTACATCACCACTCACAGAGAATTTTAGTTTATCCAAATCTTCTCTGAGATAGTGAAGAAACGTATTGCTGAACGCATCTGTTAACCGTAGTTTTAAGTGAAAATCGGTAAACTTCATCGGATTGATATCAAAAACAGTATGACGTTGTTTTAAGATATATTTTTCCGGACCATTAGAAGCTGTGAGTTTTTCTACGCTAATGAGCGATTTCTTTTTTCTCACTTCGCCGGCAACTTTTTGCAGTTCTATCCATGGTGATTTGTAATCGTTGGCATTGAAGTTTATAGCTAGATCGGGATTTGTTATGCGACCTTCAATTTTCGCCTCAGCTTTCACCTGGGCCTTCATCGGTAGAATTTCTTGAGGGATGTGAGGAATTTCTTCAAGTACTTCTTCCAACAATCCATCGATTGCACTTTTCCCATCAACTACAAGCCAGCCCTTATCATTTTTAAAAGCAGCTTGCGCCGAAATAAGATTACGCCCTTTTTTTATTTGAAGGTCTTCTACCGTCCAAACATTTTTTTCAACAAGGATAAGTGCTTTAACCCCATCGGCTTTTACAAATGGTTTTGTTTTGTTCTCTGTTTGAATGACTAACGAGCCCAGATCGGCCTTTAAGCGAATCTGCCTTTTTTGGGGAGCGAGTTTCAATTCATTAACAAAAAATTTGTGACCATCAATCTGTGCATCTATGCTTTGAAGCGCAAGAATGTTCAAGCGCACTGGAATTTGATCAAGGAGCAATTGATAGTCATTGAAAATTTTAGCCGGATCTATTTTTTCAATATCCAGATCTTCTTCACTTTCTTTAAATATATTTAAATTGAGACTTCCACGGTTGAGATAGGCTTCTTCAATTACAAGGTTGCTCGATAAAAAACTCGAATAAGTAAACGTCACTCGCAAGGCTTCGGCATTCAGTCTTACCGATAGAAGATTTGGATCTTCTTTTTCCATGACAACATTTTTAAATGTCGTTGATAGTGGAAAGAGTCTAAACTCGACACCTGTGAAACTAAGTTTCGCCCCAATTTTTTTTGTGAGAATTTTAGATACACGAACTGAAATATCTTTAGAGAATTCTTCTGAATGTATGAATCTCCAACCACCGTACAACACGATCAAACTGAGCACCATGAATGCTAGTAAAATCTTGTTAAATAGCTTCACTTTCTTTTAACCTTTGATGGACAAGTCTATAGCTGGGATTACGCTTATTAATTTTAGCAAAGAGCACGTGGGCCTGTTTGATCCGTTTTAATTTCAACAAAGCTTCTGCTTTTAAATATTCAAAGGCCATTAATTCTGAATCCAACAATGGCTCTTTTTCCAAAACATCATCAACGTAATCAACAACAGCATAAAAATTCTGTTTCTCGAATAATGATTGAGCGCAAGTGAATTCAACACTCGCTCTTGTTCGTACATCTGTTATCAGAGGGATTAAACGTTCGCCTAGCATTTTTACAACTTCATCCATACCTAGCAAACTGAATGCAACG
This sequence comes from uncultured Bacteriovorax sp., assembly GCA_966211385.1. GTDB lineage: Bacteria > Bdellovibrionota > Bacteriovoracia > Bacteriovoracales > Bacteriovoracaceae > Bacteriovorax. The sequence goes on along the minus strand of CBIHOP010000128.1, from coordinate 4,865 downwards.
ATCATATCTACGCCTTTCGACAATAGTTCTTTATCACTGATGTCACGAAGGCCAATCATCACTTTTCTTTGTTCATCGCTAGTAGGATTCAACTCTCCAGAAATAACTTCCAATGCCAATTCATCGTAATTCACTTTAAAGTTTTGCGATTGAGTTGCTGTATTCGCTTTCTTCACGACTTTTTCTATTTTTACATTTTTAGAATGGAGAAATTTGGAAAACTTTTCGATAAATTTATCTTTATTCGTTTCTTGGACATGTTTATTGAGCTTTAAAAACAACTCTTCGTCATAGTGGAAATTAAGAACATATTCATAAACAAGCTTCCAATCGTCTGTTGAAAAACGATCCAGACCAACAAGATGCTGCTTCAGAAAATTTTTATTTTCTCTCCACTTTTCTGGATGGAGTGAAAGAAATTCCCAATGAGCATTAACATCTATTTTTGAACTCGCACAATTTCCCTTTGCGATTGCGACTTCAATCTCATGGAAATTTAATTTTCCCAGTCCATTTGCTTTTAGTTCTGCAATGAACATTTGTAGATACGGAATGCGTTTCAATTTTACGAGGTGATCAATGGCAAGCTGTGCGTATTTCTTTGCGAGTTTTACTTTACCTATCTTAAGTGCCTGCTTCCATAATTTCGAATTGATGCTGAAGCAAGAGTCCTGACGAAAATCAGAATCCATTTTTTCGTAAATTTCGATCAAGGTTGATTCATCTAAATTTTCCGCGCGCTGAATTTCGGCTTCAATTATTAAAGCAATTGCGGGCCAGTTCTTTTCAAAAAGAAGCTGATTGATGTGATCCAAACTCAACGTGAAAATTCCTTTTTTCAAAACACTTAAGTTATTGAGATTATTTTTATTTTAACCTGAAATGAAGATTAGATTGAGGAACAAAAAAGGGGGCAAATTAAGCCCCCTTCTGTATTAACTGAGTAAAAAACTCTCTGGCTTATTTTTTATCAACGTTAGCACGTTCGATGTATTCACCAGTACGTGTATCGATTTTTAGAAGTTCACCTTCTTTAATGAAAAGCGGAACTTTAACTTGTAAACCAGTTTCCATTACTGCTTTCTTAGTAGCACCCGAAGCTGTATCACCTTTAAGTCCTGGATCAGTTTCAGCAACTTTGATGAAAATAAAGTGAGGGTGTTCGATCGAAATTGGACGACCTTTATAGTAGAGAACTACTACTTTTGAACCTTCCATTAGGTAGTACTTATCATCACCAATTTGGTCATTAGTTAAGTGAATAGTCTCGTAGTTTGATTGATCAAGGAAATTGAATCCATCTGGGTCAGAGTAAGTGTACTCCACTTCTTTTTCTTCAAGATCTGGTTTTGTTACGTTTGTAGAAACTCCAGATTTCCAAGTTCTCTCGATAACCTGACCAGTTTCAAGATTTTTGATTCTAGCTGTAACGAAAGCAGAACCTTTACCTGGGTTAGTAAAATCAGATTTTAAAATGACGTAAGGTTTACCCTCAACTTCAATTTTCAAACCCTTCTTCAACTCAGTTGTGTCGTACATAGATATTCCTTTTTTTAAAAAAGCTGAGATTTAACAGCTGTGAGATATGCGAGCTTGCCTAGGCCCTCCATTATGATGGTTGAGGCCTTAGCAGTCAACTTAGTTTGCCTGAACTCTTCGCGTCGATGAGTATTGCTGAGGTGAACTTCGATGACTGGAATTTTTAAAATTTGAAGAGCGTCATAAAGGGCAACACTAGTGTGCGAGTAGGCCCCAGGATTGATAATAAGCGCTTGAAAATCCTGAGCATGGGCCGCCTGAATTCGTCCAACCAGTTCGCCTTCAATATTGGATTGATACCATTCAAGTGAGACTTGATCCGATTTTAAATTTTCTTCGGTGAATTGTTTAATCTGATCGAGGGTCAATGAACCATAAATTTCTGGCTCACGAGTGCCCAACATGTTGAGGTTCGGCCCATTAATGATGAGAAATTTTTTTGATTTAGTGTTCATAGGGGGAAATTATCAAAGACGAGATTGATAATCCAGTGCTCTTTTTTGAATTCTTTGCAGGAAGAGATTAAGTTTTTCCTCAATCTTCTCTTTATTCTTATCTTGCTTTTGAGGCTTTGTTACTTCAATTTTTGGTTCTTCTACAATGACAACTTCTTCTTCACCTAGAGTTTCATCAAGAATACTCATCAGGTGCTTGCGCCCCTCTTCTTCTGAAACTGTATTTTCTTCGAGTGGAATTAATGTTTTTGGGTGAAGCTGGACTGTTTGTTCTTCAATAGCTTCTTCTTCTTCTTCTTTTTCTTCTTCTAAAGCTGTTTCTGCAAATTGCTCTTCAACTTGTTTTTCAATTCCCATGAGAGATTTGATTTCCGCGATCTTCTCAATTGTTTTTTTATCATTCGGATTGAGCGCAAGAATTTTCTCTAGAACTTCGAGAGCCTTTTCGATGTGACCTTGGCCACAATAGAGATCTACAAGCGTGTGAGTAACAAGTGGAGCATCTCTTTTAGTAGATTCTGTCGTCGTGAGATCTTCAAAATGTTCTGTTTCGTGTTCATCGAAATTTAATTTCACCTCAAACTTGCGTTCGGGTTCAGCGGTAACAACAGGAGCTTCAATTTTTGGCGTAGTTGACTTTAAGACTGGCTCAGCTTTTTTTAGATTCCATTGTTCGTATGGATCTTCTGCTTTTTCAAGTCTCGTCTTGTCTTTACTGAAATCAAGAGCCAACCAATCATCAAAATCAGTGGGATCAGATGAGGGTTTAACTTGCAGCTTTTCAACATCAAACCTGTGTGGTTCCGAGTATTGATTATTATTTTGTGATGAAAGCTCTTCATCAGCGATCACGATAGGTTTATGAACTGGCTTGTATTGGCTTTCAATAAAGTTTTCAAGCATTGTTACTTGAGCAGCAATCTCTTTATCGCGAGGATTGATGAAAAGAAGATACTTGTAAGTTTCTAAGGCTTCTTCTTTATGTCCTAATTCCAAACAAATGTCGGCAAACAATTTTTGCAAGCGGATATTATCTCGATTCCCTTCAACTAGTGGACGCAAAGTTGTATAGGCAAGATTAAATTGCTTGAGATCAAAATAGCAAAAGGCCATGCCAAGATAGCCCATGACATATGAAGGATGAAGTCGGATCCCCTGTGAAAGGATATCCATTGCTTTATCAGTCATTCCAAATTTTCTATAAGCTTCCGCAAGAGGAGCAAACACGCGCGAGCGCGGATTCTTTTCGTACTCGCTTTGGTACTTTAAAAAGAGCGGTGATAAAAGTTGCTGTTTGTCTCTACTCATTTGTGGACATTAACCTCGGTCTACAAGGCCAGCTTCTTCCTGATTGATAATTCTCGGAGTGAGGAAAATGATAAGTTCTTTTTTCTCTGTATCCGGGTTGTACTGAGTTCTAAACAACCAACCAACCAGCGGGATATCTTTTAAGAATGGAACACCCGAGTGGCTTTCAGTGTTGATGTAAGTATAAATACCACCGACAACAACTGTTGCTCCGTTATCAACCAGAACTTGTGTTTTAACAACACGCTTAGTTTCAGCACGTGGTTGGTTTTGACCAACAAGTGCACCAAGAGAGTCTTTTTGAACGCTAACATCCAGTGAAATCGAACCTTCGTTTGTAACTTGTGGTGTAACAGAGAGGTTCAGTTTTGCTGTCTGCGGAGAATAAGTAACAGTGCTTCTTCCCTGCTCAATAACTTGAACAATGTAATAGAAGTTTTCATCCTGTGTAATTTCCGCTTTTACGTTGTTTTTAGTAATGACCTTAGGAGATGAAATAATTTTTGCTTTTTGCTCACTCTCCATTAAGTTCAATCGGAAATCGAGATTCACTAGACGATTAAACTTACTGATCGTTAAGCCGAAAATATTTCTATCTAATGATGGCGCTGTACTGAAAGTAAAAGCACCTAAAGTCCCGTTCGCTTCATCTGGACGAGAAGATGGATCAAAAATAGGATCATAACCAAAGCCTAAACCATTCTCGAGACCAATTTCTTTTGTATATCTCTCTGTCACTTCAACAATTTTAGACTCAATTAGAACTTGTGGAGTTTGCGTGTCGAGAAGCTCAACAATCTTTTTTACTTTTTCAATAACCTCATTTGTGTCTTTAACAATTAAAGAATTTGTACGAGTATCTTTTAAGATTTTACCTCTGTCTTTTGTCGAATATTCACTCACGATCTTGAGTAGATCATCAATACTTGCAAAGCTGATTGGAAAGACTTTAGTTAGAATTGGCTCTTGCTCTTTAGCAGCTGCTTTTGCTTTTTTGATCAACTCTTGTTCTTTCGTTGCACTGTCGAGAGAGTTCACAACGAGAATCATCCCATTCTTAGTTGCTACGAGTTTGTTGAGAGTAAGAACAGTATCGAGGGCCTGATCCCATGGAATGTCATTAAGGTTTAAAGAAATAGGATCTAACTTTCGCACATCTTCTGTAATGATAATGTTAAAACCAGAAGTCTCCGCGATCATTTTTAAAATATCTTCCGGCTTAACGTTCTTCAAGTTCATCGTAATTTTTTTACCGATGTACTTTTTTCTTCCAGACATTGTGAGGTTTTCCAAAATATCTTCAACTGTATCTGATTTTGGAATGTTTAAACGAGCAGCTTCAGAAGTTGGAATTTCTGCAACTTTATCTTGATAAGTTTTTCCTTCATCTGCCTTAGTCTGAGAAAAAACACCAAAACGATTTTCGATTTGCAATACAATCCTATTTGGCTTTCTCACAAGGACTGAACGAACGTTATCTCTCAATTGAACTGCAATACGAATATCGTTTTCTGATTTTGGCTTTTTGTAAGCCTTAACGAAAACAACACCACCGCTGAATTC
>CBIHOP010000127.1:0-8487 GCA_966211385.1 uncultured Bacteriovorax sp. | reverse complement strand
AACGTCTAGAGCACGAGCTACATCTTTAGAAGGTTTCATTCCCATCATCGACATGAAGTCTTCTGTGTAAGAAAGAGCTGGGTTAGAAGCAACTAGAGGTTGACCAGCAAGTGTTCTTTGAATTGCAGCAGTGATGATTTTGAATTGGCCCATTAGAAGCGCAAAGATTTCATCTTTTTGTTCTGTTGTTGGGTTTGGTGTGTTTAGTTCTGGATAGTGACCAGAAAGAGCAACTGTTACAGCTGAAGCAATCGCCATTGGGTGAGTTGTCTTCGGCATAAGTTGAATCATGCTTGTAATGTATTCTGGAAGTTTTGAATAGCTAGCAACTTTCTTTTCAAAAGCAGAAAGCTCTGCTGCTGTAGGAAGTTTTCCCCAGTTCAAAAGGTAAGCAACTTCAATGAATGAAGATTTTTCTGCAAGTTGTTCGATTGGGTATCCACGGTAGCGAAGAATTCCTAATTCACCATCAAGGAATGTAATGGCTGAAGCACATGAACCTGTATTTAAAAATCCATGGTCAATTGTAATGCAACCAGTATCAGCGCGAAGTTTCGCGATATCGATTGCTTTTTCTTTTTCTGAACCTTCGATCACAGGATACTCTAAAACTTTCCCGTCGATTTCGATCTTTGCCTTTAAAGACATAAGTCCTCCAATAGTTTTTTATATATAAATTTAAGCTGCTCTAAAATACCGCAATTGAAAAAGGTCGACCAGTAATTTTCCTTAGACGGAGTCCGACCATTTTTTAGGATCACTGTGCCAATTTAAAAGAAGTCGCTCGCCTTCTTCGTCTATTATTTTCATTTCTAAAGCACTCTTTACCATGGAGGTAAAATCTGTCAGTGCCCACAACTTGATTCCTAATGCCTGAAGTTGCTTTTTGGCCTCCGGCATCTCGTAATCAACGATACATAGACAATGATCGCAGAGAAGCTCCGCTTGTTGAAGGCCCGCCATGGCGTCTGCAAGACTTGACCCTTGATTGACCAGGTCTTCGAATAAAACCACTTTCTGGTTGGGTTTAAACGCGCCTTCCACTTGATTCTTTTTCCCGTGTCCTTTAGGTTTTGGCCGAACATAGACCATAGGTTCTTTTAAACGATCAGCAATAAATGCAGCGTGAGGAATCCCCGCAGTCGCAATTCCTCCAATGAGATCATAATGAATTTTGTTTTGTTGAAGGACATCAATAAAAGACGAAATTATTTTTTCACGAAACTCAACATGCGAGAGCACCAGTCGGTTATCGCAATAAATAGGACCCTTAAGTCCACTGGCATAAACAAAAGGCTCCAAGGGAGAGAGTTTAACGGCCCCTAGAGAAAGTAACCCACGAGCAATGTCCATTTTCATTGGTATTTTCCTTTAGTTTATTGAGAGCTAAGTGCTTTTCATTGTGGGCCACAAGGTATGAATTTTCCAGCTAATTATTAATATTTCGCTGGGGCGGGACGATAATAGGGTAAAATAAAGTGCCCATCAATAAAGTCCGTTTTTTGGAATTTTCACTGTGAAAATACTCTTTCTAGGCAATACACCAGAAGAAAATCAGATTATCTCGAAGCTGGTGACCACACAGTATCCTAAGATGACGCTTGTTGAAGCTGATGAGAGTTCTAATCTCGTTGAGCTCATTACAATGGATGGACCTTTCTCCTTCGTGATCATCGCCATTAACAATAAAAATGTGAATGCCATTTCGACCTACGAGGCAATCACGGAAATCCTGGGCACGCGTCCTTTTATTTTTATCGGTAGTCTCAACTCTGTTAAGTCGCAGCTCTCCAGTGAAATTTTAGACAATCAAGAAACGAACATGGTTCTTGATTTTCCATTGGGTCCGGAAGATTTTAAAAAGGCCGTCGATGTTGCTACCGAATGGGTAAAAAAAGAAGAATTTGAACAATCAATTTTAGAATTCTCGCGTGATGATCTGCAACCCATGCGACTTCGAAATTTTTATCTTTTTGAGCAACTTCCCTACGACGTTTACATTGAATTAACTTCTTCGAAATTTGGTAAACTTCTTTCTAAGAATGTTCCCTACACTCATCAGTTGATTCAAAACTACTCCCGTAAAAACGTTAAGTACCTCTATCTCAGAAAAGATGAACACCTCAAATTTCTCGATGGCTCGATTAAAAACCTGATTAAAATTTACAGCGCAAAATTAAGTGAAAGAAAAAAATATATTTCACTTCACTTAAAAACTGTTTTCTTCATTCATCAATTTGTGAAGACTGTAGCAGTATCAGATGAAGTGAATAAACTTGTTCACCTCTACATTGATTCAGTCAGTGAACTCTGCCGAAGTTTTGAAAACCTGGGAGACATTCTCGATTTGATCAATGATGGCGGGAACATGAGTTTTGCTGAACAGAGTGTGGCGACGGCCTATACTTGCGAGAAGATACTTTCTAATATGGGCTGGAATGCCGATATGACCAGAGGTAAGCTCATCCTCGCTTCTCTCATCCAGGATATAGCGCTGACTAATGATGACCTCATCAAAATAAGATCGATCAATGATCCGCAATTGAAAATGTATAGTGATGAAGAACAAGAAGAGTTTCGTTCGCACCCTCAGAAGGCAGCCCATCTTGCAACATTCTTCACTGGTTTTTCAGACGTTGATTTTATTTTATTGGAACAACATGAACACCCGAACGGAGATGGTTTTCCAAAAGGATTGAACTCATCGGGACTCACAACGATCTCGTGTATTTTTATCCTTGCCAGCAACTTTGTTTCCCGAGTCGCTCAAGGACCAAAAGGTCCAAATCTCCACCGAGACATTATCATGAGTATGCGCAGAGTTTATGGTACCGGAAACTTTAAAGACCCACTTAAGGCGCTGGAGAAATCTTTAAAACGCGGGAAATAGATCAGATCACTAACGTGTCTAACGTCTCAATGATCTTGCGATAGGTACTCTTCTTAAATTTCTGTACAAGTGCATTTTGGATTTTTACCACATCTGTCTGATAGAGCGGATTATCTTCTTTTTCTTTCAAATACTCTTCAATGAACGCTTCTGAAATGAGGACAATTTTTGAAAGTGGTGAGATGTCATCTTTATAATCTATCGCAAACCCAATCCCGTTCGTCATCCCGTGATGCTGCTTTATAAGCAAATCAGAACCGATTGGAGAGCGTTTATGAGTGATGATAATTTCTGCAGCTAAACGAGCGTGATTCAGCACGATCTCTTTTTCTTTATCATTTAATTGATCTGAAAAAAGAAGATCTTCTTCAAATTTTAAATCGGGATGCTTGAGATAAATCGGTGCCAGCATGATGTCGTGGAAAAAGAGAACGAAGTTAATTTTTTCGATCTGCTTATCTCCACCCCAGGAAACGTTTTTAATAATGTGATTACTAACGAAAGCGGCCAGCATGGCATGGCTATAGATATACCCACTTTTATTGCTATTGAGAATATTGAGAAGTCCTTTCAAACTCGGAGTATCGCGCGAGACTTCTTCCATCACTTTCGTACAAGCATTGGCGATGTTCATGATTTCTGCAACAGCGACAGGCGTTTGTCCAAAAGTTTGCGCCACAAATTCAAAACCGGTTTCAAGTGCTGTTGCTTTAGTTTTAACATCTGTGCCTTCAGTGTTTTTAATAAATTCACATACGGCTTCTGAAACAGCATTTACAATCATTAAACGATCCGAAGCGAGAACATATAGTCTCACGACTCCTTCGTCTTCAAACTTTCTGATCACTTTTGGATCATCATTTTTACGAGCGACCATGACATATTCATCACCGCTATCACGATGTTTTGTCAGCAAATAAACGGGGCAAGGAATGTTGCGAATGCGAACGAGAAATTTCGTGTCAACACTGTAGTACTGAGGCATTTCCATCGATGCCATTTGCTTCGCAGTCACACCCAGAATTTTTGCACTTGATTGAATAAGGTTTTGTAGGTGGAACGAACTTGCAACGACTGTAGCGCCGGGAACTTCCACACTTGGTTTACCAATAATAATCAAGGGAATACTGGCCTTGATTTTTTTGAGATGTTCACTAAGTTCAGCAGCAATATCCTGACCATTTATCATGCTCATGCAAATGATGAGATTAAATGAATTTTTATTGAGAATTTTAAGGGCCTCTTCAAAACTTGTAGTGAGACTTGTTTTTGTCGCCACGTAAACTTCTAGATTAGTGACATACAATTGATTCAAAATTTCGTTGTCAGAAATAATTAACGTTTCACTCATTTTCAGTCCTTAAAAGTCTTTCCTTTAGCTTAACACTTTACGGGAAAAAGTGATGAGATTTGCTTGATAATATGCTTGAACCCGACTAAATTCGAAGGATATGAAATTCGAAACACCACTCCACCGCGGAACTTTTTTAAAAAGATACAAACGCTTTTTTGCTGACATTCAAGTTGGTGATGAAGTTGTTGTCGCTCATACGGCCAATACTGGCTCAATGAAAACTTGTCTTGGAGACAACTGGCCAGTGCTCATGAGCTTTCATGACTCTCCTACTCGTAAACTGAAATATTCTTTCGAGATGATTAACAATGGGAAAACCTGGATTGGGATCAACACGAGCATGACAAATCGTCTCGCCATCGAAGGCATTCAAAACGGGACAATAAAAGAATTGCAGGGCTACCAAACAATCAAGCCTGAAGCTAAAATTGGCCAGTCTCGCATCGATATTCTTCTCTCCAATGGAGAAGCAGAACAATGTTACGTAGAAGTAAAAAACGTGACATTAATCGACGATAAAGATCATTGTATTTTTCCAGATGCCGTCACTGAACGCGGCCAGAAACATCTCAACGAATTATTAGAATTAAAAAAGAAAGGCATTCGCACTGTCATGCTCTTCATCGTTCAACGTGAAGATTGCAGTAAATTTAAAATGGGTCAAACGATTGATCCGGAATACGCTCGACTCCTAAAAGAAGTTTCAGATTTTGGAGTTGAAGTATTAGTTTATCAATGTGCGCTTTCACCAGAAGAAATCAGAGTCCATAAAAAATTAGAGATCGTTCCATAAAATAAAAAAGGCCCGCAATGCGGGCCTTTTTTAACAAGATCAGCTTTAAAGAATTAAGCTGCTTTTTTGTCTTTGTTGTAATTAAACTCTCCAGTCACAACATTTCCAGAGTTCTTCTCTTTGTGACCTTCCATAAGCTTCAGGTGATTCTGCGCCTTCAATTCTTTGGTCGTCAGCTTCTTCTTACCGTGCTTATTTTTGTTACTGTGCTTGTCACCCATGGGACTACCTCCTCAAACATACTTGGCACTTGTTTATTGTAACTAACCTATCGGCGCATTTTAAAAATACTTTAGCTTTTTACTCAGCTTTTAAGTGCTTAAGATGTTAAAAACCTCAGAATTAACCTTAATAAATTCTTGAATTTAGACCATTTTTGGAGGCATTGGTGGAAATTTGGCCTGCCGTTTTTGACACCACTCCACACCGCTGCACTGTGGCAATCAACGTTTTAAGGACCATTACCCGACCTTTTAGGGCCACTATGTCTCCACTTTGCTTGGCATAGGCCATGCACTAGGGGCAAGACCAAAATTGATTTGAACCTTGGTATCTTTTAGGGGGGAAACCATGAATCCATCACTTTATTTGTTCTTGTTTTTTGCACTCATCACTTGTGGAAAAGTTCTCGCTAAAGAAGAAGTCATTGCCACAATTACCAACGATGAAAACAAACAAACATACACATTTGTTGCTCAGACTGATGAGGCGAACAATACCATCAAAGCTTTTTTCAAAGACGATTACATCAACGGAAAAAAAATTGAACGTGAACTTCTTCCTAGCCAGGAACTTACTCGTGACGGAGTTGTGTTAGAAAAACGCGGCGACCACACAGTAATCAACTTGAAGAGTGAAAACTTTGATAGTGCTCAAGGAGGAATTGTCACGATCGATACACTTTACAATGGCATTAATGGCGAACGTAAAGAATATGATCTGCATTTAGCGAAATCAACTGCGGGATGGAAACTTTTCCGCGGTGATAAAATCATTTCGAAGTTGCATATTGAAGTGAATAAAAAAGCGCTGATGGGTGCAGTGGGCGTGAAGAACATTAAAATGGAGTAGCCTGAGGCTACTCCATCCCTTACCTTTTTTAAGCGGCCCGCTTCGTGAATTGCTTATTTCTCTTCATTGCTTCGAACTCATTAAGCTCATTAGCAAAAAAAGTTTTCGTTCTTTCAACTAAGCGTGAAAAGACATTTTTTAAATCTGTTTCGTGTTCTACTGGAACTAGATCTTCATAACGGCAGAAGATATAGAATTCTTCATCAGGACTGCGTTTAGCATTGTTCAAGTTTCCATAGAAATTGAGAATGCGCGATTCCAGCTTGTAGAGCATGCAATCTTTTTCAACTGTCATCTCGTGTTGATCGAGTTTCTTTAAACCATCTTCGATTGAGTGATACTCGATTTTCTTGTAAGGAGTAACCGGAATTTTTAATTCTAATGTCTGAGAATTTTTAATCTTATTCAGAAAATTCTTATCCGTGATTTTGAAAATAAATCCGAACTCAGAAAGTTGGTGAATCATCACTTTGTCTTCATAAACTTTTACATCATTGTCCATTTTGAAATGAACTGGAATCGTCGCATTCAATCGGAATGAACGAAGCGTGTAATGCTCAAGAAGAATTTTTCTCATAACAAATTGAGCGTAAATATCTTTATCCAGCCAACGCATAGAAGTCAGAGTGAAGTATGGTCCTTGCTCACTATCAACTGAAAAAAGAATCTCGTCTTTTCTCTCGAACCACGTCAGACGAAGACGGCTGTCGAGATACGATTCATAAAGTGAGAAGAGATCCGTGCGAATAACCTTCACTTTGTTACACAACCAGATTGGCTGTTGTTTCAGCTGTTGAAGAGTATCGTTCAATTTCATGAGGTGGAAATTATTATTAAAATTTTTGTAATGTCTTCTTTGTGCCAGACAGGTTTGATCCCAATTTGCCCAATGGAAAGACAACTCTTTCGTGAGTTTTAAATGTTCAGTAAGATCGCGTGATCCTAGATAATCTTTTAGTGTAGTTGGATTTGCGACGTTTTTTGGGCCCATAGAAATCTCTCCGCGATATGAATAAAAAGTCTAATAATGAGTTCATTTTAAGCTATGCCTGAGCAAAATATTCGCCTAAAAAAGCAAATAACCAATCAGCTTGAAATCATTCTCTTTCCTAAAAATTCATTTATCGGACAAAAGTTTAAAAAATGAGTCTTTTTTCAGGCGACCGGGACGAAGTTATTGGAATTAATGTTATAATCGAAAAGATATGAAAAACCCTTTTGATGTTCTTGAACAGAACGCCCTCAACTTTCGATTGACCCCGATTTCTTTTAGAGAAATCTTCTTTATAGCTGAATGTCCTTGTGATGTTTATGGACAAGTTGATGGTCTCTTTAAAGTCGTTCTCCACAAAAGGGCCGAGATCACCAATGCCGTTTTAAAAGATCTCCTGCAAAGAAAACTTCCAAATCTTTTTGTTATTGAAGATGACCGCGTTCATCTTCGACATGCTCAACAAGAAAATCTAAGAAATGTTACTCGTTCACTTTCTATTGGCGATCCGCTGGAAAAAGCTCGCTTACAGACGAACTTGCTCACCTTGAATTTGGGATACCTTTATGAGGATCCCACTGATGATTCGCTTCTTTCACTCCAAGTTCAAAGTGCTAAAAACTTAGCAACTTTTCTTTTCAATAAACCGCAAATTCACGAATCGCTTTACAAAGAATTTATTAAGCAAGGCCATCATTATATTTTCGCGCAACCATTCATCTCGACGCTCTTTTTATTAGGAGTCATGAAACAGTCGCGACTTTATATAGATAAAGACATCGAACTCTTTTTTCTTACAAGTTATTTTAAAGATATTGGGATGTCGGCCATCCCCGTTGAAAAATATAATGATGAACATCTTTCTGATGCGGACAAACTTCTACTTGCCAGTCACCCTCAACTTTCGGTCAACATTTTAAAAGGCCGAGTGCCCCTACCACCAAACTTTTTAAAGATTATTGAAAATCATCACATCTATAGTACGCTAACGAATCAACACAATCTCGCTACTCGAGATGATCCCAACAACATCTATGGTTTTGAAACAATGATGATTTCTGTCATGGATACTGTGGCCGCCATGATTACTGACCGTCCTTTCAGAAAATCAGAATCACTGTTTAGATCCCTCGATCTCATTCGACTTCTCATTGGAGAACAGTACCCTCAGGAATTTAAGTTGATCGTTCTCTACTTTAAGAATTTTTTTAAAAACGTCTAAAGTTGTTGAGTAATTCCCTCCTGCATAAAATTCTTTTCAAAGTGTTGTCGTGCATGAAACACTGAGTGCATATATACATTGCCGATTAATTCTAGGGAGGGAAATAATGGCGAGCACAGACGTTAGTCCGCTTACGGGTATTATTGCTGAAGAACTGGTCTATGTT
>CBIHOP010000126.1:0-8528 GCA_966211385.1 uncultured Bacteriovorax sp. | reverse complement strand
TGCATTAAAATCTTTGCCACCTAGTGGAGCAAACGAAGCAATAAAACAAATTGATGAGGGTGCTGATCAATGATGATGAAGTCATGCATTCTCATATTAGCATTGCTTCTGCCGATTATCGGTAACACACAAGTTGTGCTGGCGCCTTCTGAAAAAAAGATTATTGAAGGATCTAAAGAGTTACCCAGCGAAATCAATTTTTTATTAAAAAGTTTGATGACTTTTGATCAAGCCGTTTATGATCGTGTCCAGTCGAAGATTTTTTCTATTGATAGATACGCTCGCCTTCTCAATAAGGAAGATCTTTTTTTAGTTGGTAAGCTAGAAATTTATCGCACGCTTATTAAAGCAGGATCATCATCCATCCGACAGCCTATAGATGGAAATTCAATTAAAACTCTTAAAGATTCGTTGGCAAAGACGAGTGATCCTTTTTTAAAATGGTTTCTTGATTCACTAATCCAAGATGCGCAAGCGCTAGTAGATAATTCACTCTTCAAAGAATACATCCTTCAGTTGAATACATCCGGCGCTGATCTCACAAAGTATCGTCGAATAATTAAAAAAAATCAGTTGATCGCTGGCTGGGTTCAAAAATTAAATCCGAAAGCTGACGATTTCAAAGAAAGTTTTCGCACGATTATGGTACCAATTATGGAAGAGTGTCTCGCTAACATTGAAAATTCGTTTCAATTATTGGCCTCTTATGGAAATAGAGGTGAATTAGCAGGGCCAATTACTGATGCGAAAGATTTGAAATTTTTCACTGTAAAAACATCGACACCCGAAGTTAAAAAAACACCTCCGCCACTTCCAAAAGATAAGACTGTCGAGGAAATCTTAAGTACCGTTGAAGAAGCTGATCCCAGCACACTTCCCCTCCCAAGCTCGGAAAATTGGCTGGACTCTGAGAATACTCCTGCCGGACTCAAAAACCTTCCGAAACCTTCCAATGATGCGGACTGGTTGCAAGACTTTTAGCCTTAAATATGATACCCTTTTCCCTCGTAACGACTTCCATTTCCAGGACATTTTATGGGTCTAAACAAACAGCCATATCGCGGAACCAGAGATTTTTTTCCAAAAGATAAACGAGTCCGTGATTATCTTTTTTCCGTCATGACAAAAACTGCAGAAAGTTTTGGATATGAATCATATGATGGCCCTTTGCTTGAAGAGGTCGAACTCTATAAAGCAAAATCTGGTGAAGAATTAATCAATGAACAAATCTATTCGTTTATTGATCGTGGTGAAAGAAACGTGGCGATCCGTCCAGAAATGACTCCCACACTTGCACGAATGGTGGCCCAGGTTCACCGTGAAGTAAGTAAACCGGTCAGATGGTTTTCGATTCCAAACCTAATGAGATATGAAAAACCTCAAAGAGGTCGTGTGCGTGAGCACTGGCAATTAAATTGTGATGTCTTTGGTGCACCCGGAAGAATGGGTGAAGTTGAAATCCTTCAAGTAGCAGTTGAACTTTTTGAAAATTACGGTGCCAACAAATCACATTTCGAAATTCTAATAAACGACAGAGCTATCGTTGATGCTGTTTTTAAAACAATGATGAAGACGACTGATGAGCAAGCTTATCGCCTTTATAAAATTGTCGACAAAGCAAAAAAAGTTAATGAAGAAGCATTAAAGAAAATGGTTGGCGAAGTTCAATTATCCTCTGATGCAGAAGCTATTTTCTATAGCTATCTGAAGTTAAAAACATTCAGCGAAGTCGATGCATTCCTTAAATCAAATGGTCAGGCAGAT
The DNA here is from genome assembly GCA_966211385.1 of uncultured Bacteriovorax sp. Lineage (GTDB taxonomy): Bacteria > Bdellovibrionota > Bacteriovoracia > Bacteriovoracales > Bacteriovoracaceae > Bacteriovorax. The sequence goes on along the minus strand of CBIHOP010000126.1, from coordinate 6,764 downwards.
AAAGCTGAACTCTTTAACGAATTTGTGTCACAGACAATTAAGACGGGTGTGAATGAGTATCTCACTTACGATCCAACAATTGTTCGCGGCCTGGATTACTACACAGGAATTGTTTTCGAGATCTTCGATAAACACCCTGATAATCGTCGCGCTCTTTGCGGTGGCGGTGCATATGCAAACTTGCTTCAAATTTTTAATGAAGACCCTTTAGCGGGCGTGGGTTTCGGTCTTGGTGATGTAACGTTAAGAGATTTCTTAGAAGTTCATAATCTCCTACCGAATCTTGATTTACCGACGAATGATATTTTTATCACTTATCAAGAAGACAATGGACTTGAGTCCTCACTAAAGCTTGCTAGAAAACTTCGCCAGGAAGGATTAAAAGTTGTGACGAGTTTAGAAGCACTAAAGTTTAAAAAAGTTTTTCCAACTGCAGAGAAAAAAGGTGTGAAGTTTGTCACATTGCTAGGTAGCGATGAATTGTCGAAAAACGAAATTCAAATTAAAAATCTAATCACAAAAGAGCAGCTTCCATTTCAAATCGATGATGTTCAATCCATTTTAAAATTTATTAAGGCTTAAATATTATGAATACTAAAACAGAATTAGCGACTACCTACTCTCCACAAGAAGTAGAATCAAAATGGTACAAAGCTTGGGAACAAGGAAAATATTTTAAACCAAAAAAAGGTAAGGCGAACAAAGCTTACTGTATCATCGTCCCTCCACCAAACGTAACAGGTAAACTGCACGCTGGTCATGCTCTTGATGTAACAACACAAGATTCACTTATTCGCTTCAAGCGCATGAAAGGCTACGAAGCTCTTTTCCTTCCAGGACTAGACCACGCTGGTATCTCCACACAATCTGTAGTTGAAAAAATGGTTTGGGAGTCTGAAAAGAAAACGCGCCATGATTTCACACGCGAAGAATTTCTTAAAAAGATTTGGGCTTGGAAAGAGCAATATGGAAATACGATCCTCGATCAACAACGGGCCATGGGCGCAAGCTGTGATTGGGATTATTTAACATTCACACTCGATCCTATTCCAAACCAAGCTGTAAAAAAGTTTTTTACAGACCTGTATAATCAAAAACTCATTTATCAAAGTGATTATATTGTTAATTGGGATCCTGCTCTTCAATCAGCAGTATCTGATGCTGAAGTTGACCATAAAGACGTTCAAGGCAATTTTTATCACATCAAGTATGCGATCAAAGGTTCTGACGAATTTTTAGAAGTCGCAACAACAAGACCAGAAACATTATTTGGTGATACGGCCGTTGCCGTTAATCCAGAAGATGAACGTTACAAACATCTAATTGGAAAAACAGCAATCATCCCTCTTTGCAACCGTGAAGTTCCAATTATTGGTGACGAACATGTTGATCTTGAGAAAGGAACAGGCTGTTTAAAAGTAACTCCTGGTCACGACTTCAATGACTTTGAAATCGGCAAACGCCATAATCTTCCAATCATCAACGTCCTCAATAAAGACGGAACGATGAATGAACAAGGTATGGAGTTTAAAGGTCTCGCTGCAAAAGTAGCTCGTAATGTTGTTTCAAAAAAATTGGATGAACTCGGATTACTTATCGACAAAAAACCTCACACTCACCCTGTTGGACATGGAGAGAGGTCAGGCGTTGTTATTGAACCAATGATTTCAAAACAATGGTTTGTTAATGTAACTGAAATGGCCAAACGTGCGGTCGAAGCTGTTGAAACAGACAAAACAACTTTCTATCCAAGAGAATGGGAGAACACTTATTTCTCTTGGCTTCGTGATCCGAAAGACTGGTGTATTTCACGCCAACTTTGGTGGGGTCACCAAATCCCAGTTTTCTACTGTGATAACGGACACCAATGGGCAAGCGAACACAATGAAACTGAATGCCCAACATGCAAATCGAAAAATGTTCATCAAGACCCAGATGTACTAGATACGTGGTTTTCATCAGGACTTTGGCCAATGTCGACGCTTGGCTGGCCAAATGCTGAGGCCATGAAGGAAAAGAAATTTGAAACTTTCTTTCCTAACTCCGTTTTGATTACGGGTTTCGATATTATTTTCTTCTGGGTTGCGCGCATGATGATGATGTCGCTTAAAACTCAAAACAAAGTTCCATTTAGAGATGTTTATATCCACGCTATCGTTCGCGATAAGCTGGGAAGAAAAATGAGTAAGTCGCTCGGTAACGGTATCGATCCATTTGATATGATCGAACAATACGGAACGGATGCTTTCCGTTTCGCTCTTGCCAGCGGAGCTGGATACAATCGTAACATCAACTTGGATCCGGAAAGAATCGGTGGATACAGAAACTTCATCAATAAAGTTTGGAATGCCTACCGCTTTATTCAGCCTCACCTAGATGCAGGTTCAGCTAAAATTGCTGATGTATCGAAACTGGATCACCATGAGCGCTGGATCTTATCTGAATTGAATACAACAGCAAAAATCATGAATGAGTCTCTTGAAATTTATCGTTATGACGATGCTTGTGCTGCGGTTTATTCATTCGTTTATGACAAATACTGTTCATGGTTCATTGAGCTTTCAAAAAATATTTTAAATGGCGATAAAGCTGATATTAAGGCACAAAGAATTTCGGTTCTAAAATTCGTCTTTAGAAAAATGCTCGCGCTACTTCACCCAATTACTCCGTTCATCACTGAAGAGTTGTGGTCACACTTAAAAGAAAGCAACGAAGATCTGCTCATCGCTCAGGAATATCCTGAATATGATCCAGCTTTAACTTTCAAAGAAGACCAGGATCAAATGAACAAGTTTGTCGAAGTTGTCACAAGCATCAGAAATCTTCGTGCAAGTGTTAACATTAAACCTAAAGATGAAGTGAGCGTTGAACTTTTCTCAGATAACCAAGAACTCGTTCAATACTATCGCCAAAACTTAATTAACTTCCAAGAGCTCGCTCGTGTGAAGGAATTGAAAGTCGGCAGTAAAGAGCTCAATCGCCCTAACAAATCAATTGTTAACATTCTTACGCACACAGAAGTATTCGTACCTTTAGACGGCGTTATTGACCTAAAAGAACAAGTCTCTCGCCTAGAGAAAGAACTTAACAAGACTCTAGGAGATTATAAGAAATACGAAGCAAAATTAAAGAATGAAAACTTTATGAAGAATGCACCAGAAAACGTTCGTCAGGAAGTTATTCAAAATGAAGCTGAGCTTGGAGAAAAGGTTCGAAGTTTACAAGAAAATATAGCTCAATTTAAGGCATAAAAAAGGCCCGCATTAAGCGGGCCTTTTTTTTATCAAATTTAGAATTGGTAACGAAGAGTCAGCGATCCATCAATAACCTGGAAAGCTTCTACATCACTCGTTTCGAAAAAGAATGCATATCCTAAGCTTGGGATTAATTGCATCTTATCCATTACCGGAAAAATAATTCCGGCGCTTGGAGCTACGAAGAATGGATTTGAATCAGGCGTAATTGTAACACCACCACCTGCAATTTTTGTCGAGTATGAAAGGAATCCCATACCTGCTTTTAAGCTAACAATTGAATCGTAAGTCGGGTTGAAAGAAGCCTGAGCTCCTACTCTTACGATTGCGAAATCAACATCTACGACTTCAGATGCTTTTCCATCGTGTCTGTCTACGAATGCTCCAACTGAAAGGTTATTTGCTAGAGCGTGAGCGTACTCAACTCCATATAACAAACGTCCACTGATTTCACTGATGTTTGATCCAACAGGTTTTGCAGCACCAAGAGTGAAGCCAACGAAGTTATAACCTGCTTCCTGGAAAACAGGATCAGCTTTTTTTGGAGCTTCTTCAACAGCAAAAACTGATGAGGATAATACTAAAGTAGCGAGTAGAACTTTTAACATTTTAATTCCTTTGAATAATTATTAATGATTTTTTTGATAGTAACAAAATCGATAAAACTTTCCATTCTTATAAGTTTTCATAATAAAGAACTTTGAATTCTCTCTCAAAAAAGCATGATCAACTCCAAAGAGTGTTTTTCTTGTGAGCATCAAGCTGAAATTATCATATGATTTAACTTCATAAAATTGAGAAGCTACTTCTGGAAAGAGTACAAAGATTTCCGCCCAAGTCATGTCATCGAAAAAATCCAGCGGTTGGTTCTTAAGTGCAATTGGAGCAACTTCAAATCCACTTTCTCCGAAACTGACAAGAATGGCGCTTGGCTTGTGTTTTTTGCTGTCAAACTTATGCAGACAACGGCCAGGAATGGCCGATTCTACATGATACTCTAAAGATGGATAATCGGCCTTAGAATACATATCTTCAATCATTGCATAGTTGGCGCTCTCAACAGAACCTGCCCACCCTAGTTGATTCAAAAATAGTAAACTTAAAAGAGCAAAAATATTTTTCATCAATTTCCTGCTGAAAAAAAAATGGCTCCCGAAGGAGCCAATACCAATTAAGAAAGTTTTAATTTTTTCTTTAGTTCTTCGAACGTTTTTTCTTCGCGGATAGCGTACATCAAGTTGTTCTTGATTTGTGCGTTTGAAGAGTAATATTTTTTTACAGTATCAACATCGATTCCAGCTTGAGCTGCACTTTCTTCAATCTTCTTGTTGAAGTCAGACTCTGAAGTTTCGATTTTAAATTCTTGCGCTAGGTGATCAAGAACAAGACCTGATCTTACTTGGAAATCAGCTTTTGTATTAACGTCAGCTTTCCATCTTTCGAAGTATTCTTCAACCATTGCATCGTTGAAACCTTGAGCTTTAAGGTTTTTAGAAAGATCTTCTTGAAGATATTTTACTTGGTTTTGAACAAGTGTAGCTGGAACGTCGAACTTGTTTTCTTTTACAAGCTTCTCAAGAATTTCTTGGTGAAGTTTTTCGTTAGCTTGTCTTTCTTTTTGAGCAAGAAGGTTTTTCTTGTTCTTTTCGTTGAAGTCAGCAACAGACTCGTATCCGAATTCTTTCGCCATTTCATCGTTCAATTGTGGGTATTTCTTTTCTTTGATTTCTAGAAGCTCAACTTCGAAAGTTACTTTAGCATTTTGAAGATCAGTTGCGTGATAATCAGCTGGGAAAGTAAGTTCAATGTTTTTCTTATCGCCTTTTTTAAGACCGATCATTCCGTCTTCGAATCCTGGAATGAATTGACCAGAACCGATTTCAAGAAGGTATTCACTTCCTTTCATATTTTCGGGGCGTGATCCGTCAACTTTAACGCCTTCGAAATTGAAAACAGCAAAGTGACCTTTAGCTAGTTTTGCACCAGCATCAGTTACTTCAGTCATTTCAGCTTTTGAACCAAGATAGTTTTTAGTTAATTTATCCATGTCTTCAGCTGTAACTTCAACTTTGTCTTTTTTGAAAGTGTATGAAGAGTAATCAGCTAGTTTGATTTCTGGAAAAGTTTCAACAACAGCATCGAAGCTTACGCTTTTTCCTGCTTCGTACTTAACATTTTCAAATGATGGGTAACCAACAGTTTTAAGTTTTTCTTTATTCACAGCTTCGAACAATTGAGTTTGTACGAATTGGTTAAGAGCATCTGATTCAATCTGTGGACCGTAGAATTGCTCAACCATAGCAAGTGGAGCTTTTCCTTTTCTGAATCCTTTCATATTTGTTTGCGCTTGTTTGCGAACAACAGCAGCTTTGATTTCTTTTGATAGATCAAGTGTCGCGAAATTGAATTCTAATTTCTTCGTGCACCCGTTAACGTTTTTAACTGTGTAAGACATAGCATTTCCTCTGTAAAAAGTGTCCCAACAAAGTATTAAACGGCAGTGAAAATGTCAATGAAATGGGCCTCTAAATTGGCTAGTAATGAACTTCTTTGAGATACAGTCCCTGAGGAGGGGCCGTTGATCCAAGTCTTCTTGGAAGCGGATTATTTTCTTTAAGTGAGTTTTCCAAATCTTGCAGTGAAATTTTGCCTAAACCTAGGTTCCAGAGTGCGCCCATCATGAGCCTCACCATTTGCTTTAAAAAGCCATTTCCAACGACTTCGAGCACGTAGTATTGCGGGATCAGGTGGCCCCAATGTCCACTGGCCTGGTAGCGAACGACATCACATGAGATAATTTTACGCACAGTGCTCTCTATTTCAGTGCCCGTACATTGATAATTAAGAAAATCATGCTCGCCGCAAAAAATCTTGCATCCTTCGCGCATAGCGTCCACATTGAGTGGCTGGGGAAAATGCGTGAGAAGATCAGAAACCAGCGGTGAAACAGTCAGGTCATTGGAAAAAACATAATTATATTCTTTCGATTTTGCACTGTAGATGGGATGAAACTCAGTCGTACAACTCTCCGCTGATAAAATTCGAATATCATCCGGCAAATGCGAATTCATGGCCAAATGCAGACTCGCTTCAGGAATGGAGACAGGAATTTCCACGCGAACTATTTGCCCGAGAGCATGAACACCAGCATCGGTTCTACCCGAACCAATAGATTTAATCTCAGTTGTTTTCGCAAGAATGGCGAGTGCGCGATTAATTTCACCTTGAATAGTTTTATCTGAGGCCTGAATTTGAAAGCCCGAATAAGCAGTGCCTTTATATTGAACAACGAGCTTATAGATATTCAAAAGTAAAACCTATCCCGAATGATGTACCGGAAATTTCGATATCTTCACCTCTGAATTTACTATAGTTGTGATAGCGAGCTTCGAGGTTCATGTAAACATTTGTGATCTGACTTTCAGTAAATAATTCATAAGCTGTCTGATCGCTGAAAGTACTCATATTGATTTTAAACTGAGCACTCGCGAAGTAACCTGGGCTATGCTG
>CBIHOP010000125.1:0-8578 GCA_966211385.1 uncultured Bacteriovorax sp. | reverse complement strand
GAGTTTTTAATTGAAAATAAAAGACTGAACCATCAGTGCTGCTCTTGCAAAGTGTATGCGGCCCAAGGTGATTGCTGTTAGTCGCAAAGCCATTCACGCCATCAGTTGAAAATTTACAGTGTTTAGCATCTTCTGGAACCGCTGAAGGAGTTGTTGTTCCTGTGCCTGTGCCGGTTCCCGTGCCAGTTCCAGTACCCGTTCCTGTGCCTGTGCCTGTTCCTGTATTTGAGCCTGTTGATCCAAGGTTGATACCTAATGGATTAGCAGATGTGCCCGTTAATGAACGTTGCGATCTTGGTGAATCACATGCCGAAAGCATAAAAAGACCAATGAGGAATAATGTTTTCGAGCTCATGTTTGTTAATACTTTCTTTGTCATTTGGAACACCTTGGTGTTGTTAATCCTTAGACTTATCGGCAAAGTGGATGAAAATATGAGGAAAATCTAAAACTAATTTAAGTTCTTAATATGACGATAGGAAGGCATGCTGAAAAAGAGTATTTACCTGATCATTACACTTGCCCTGTTTGGACTCTTTGGAGTCCTTTGTTACATAGCTCCTTATCACATTTACACGCTTACACTCACTGAAGGTGTGAACACAACTTTTCTTAAAATGAAACCAGCAAGAGAAGTTCTCTATAATGGCGAGACCTTGATCGTTCCAAAGGTCACCGACATGAACGATGAAAGTCTTTATCAAAAGTTTCATTTTTCACATTTTGAAATGCCCATGCCTATCAACCATCCGCTCTTTTTTATGATTCCTTCAATTAAACTTGAAGGGGCGGGACCGCGATTAGGTGCGAGTTTTATGAATGGAAAAGACAATGAACTTTTTTCTTTCATCTTAGACAGGCCTTATAAGTTGGATACAACTTTGGGAGATCAAAAACTTTTCATTCTTCCCGTCTTTAAAAATTATATTGCTAGAAAAAGTCAGGAAGAAATCTGGAGAGATCTCTATGAGAAAAAGCTTTCATTGCCATCGAATCAAGGTGAAAGTTTTCTAGCTTCATTGGATTCATTGAAAAAAGTTTCTTATTACGAATTGGTTTATAATCTTTTTATTTTATACAATCGACATTTTTTAATTCCGGCCGAATCGCAAAAAATATCTTATGTGCCCGGACAGAACATTGGACTTGTTACCCTTCCTGAAGAAAACGATCGTTACATGAAAGAACGCGTGTATGTGATCGAAAAAGGCACGGTCTATCCGATTACCATTCGCACCCGCAAGCACAACGGTGCGGCGGAGAACTTCCGAAAAAAACTACTCAATGAAATTCGCTATAAAAGTTCAACATCGGATTCGGCCATTCCCATATATGCTGATTACAAACGCATTCCTTATGGACAACGAATTGATCAACAAGGGATGACTTACCTTTTTAATGCTTGGTCGCATGACTTGAATAATAAAGATTTCATTCGCGTGATCATTACTTTTTTAGAAAGAGGTAAACTCAATCTTAAATATCTCAAACCTTTTTATGAGTACTCTTATAAAAAATTCGGTACAACACTTTCGTCCGATAAAGAGTACCTGAATGAGACTGCTGATGAAAAATTAAAAAGGCAGATGGATGAAGAGCTCACCAGCGAAGTAAAAAGTGAAGAAGATAAAATTACCAATACTTTCGAGGGCCAGTTTTCAACAGATGAAGAGAAGGTGAATTTCTACCTACAAAAAGCGAAAGACAAAAAAGTTAATTCGGATGAATCAGAAAAAGTTCTTTCTATTGAATAACTAAAAACTGCCCCACTATAGTGGTGGAAAAAAAGAGAGAGGTCATGGTTAAAATCATGACCTTTTTTTATTTTAAATAGTACTGATTGTGATAACAGACATAAATTTCGAGATGTTTTTTGAGCATGATTGGATCTTTCGTCGTACACCAGGTTTTGCGAATCAATCGATTAATGTTGGCCCTTAACATTGCACATGTGTGATTAAGTTTGAATAGCGGATCATAGTTTAGCTTTTTGAGTTCGCCTTGCCCGACAATCGCGCCTCGTCCTCCTTTATATTGTTGATAAGTGGCCTGGGGAAAAAAGCGATTCACGATTGGTTTGTAATTTTGATGTTCGTCAGACTCTATAAGCGCAACGGGATCGAGAACTTTTTCAATTTTCGAAAACAGCTCATCTACTTTTTCACGATGCTCATTTTTTCTGTGGCCATATTTTTTGCGTGAAAGTTTCGCCAAATGCCCAAACGCCGGGAGAGAACCAACTTCCGTGCCCAAAATAAACCTTCTTTTTGCATCAACAGCAAGTGTAACGGAAAGTGGTTTTAGTTTCGTATGCACCGAAGTTATTAAGTCATCGAACTGCATATGAGTGACAGGTGTCTTAACCAATTGTTCGAGAAAAAGTTCATTTTTTTTGCGCGATTTTTCGGCCAAGTAAAGAAATTTTCGGTGAACTGTTGTTCGATGGATTTTCAAAATGCGCGCCGAACGGCGCATGGAAATCCCGGATGCGAGAAGTTCGAACAATAATCTATTCACGCGTCTTTTTTTCTGTCTGCATTCTAACGTCAACGTTGATTGCGAAAATCGACGGCCGCATTTTGTACACAAATAGCGTTGGATTTTACGGGAGTCATCTTTGCGGAAATAGAATCCGTGCTTCATGACGAAGTCATTTTTATTAAGGAAAGAACAGTCGGAATTGGGGCAGCCAGCATTCATATGAATGTTACTGCAATATTAACTAGCTTAAAATCATTTTAAGTGATGAAAATAAAATAGATTATGCCAACCTAGCAATCAATATTTTATGACGATTTAGTTTGATATCCACCACCGTAATAGGGCAGTTATGAATAACTAGAATTCCATTCCTAAACCAAGTGAAAACGAAAGTCCGTTTAAATAAACGATGCCTTCAATTGGATTGTCATTTAGGTCTGTGAGATTGGAGAGCTCGCGTGTTTTATATTTTTTGTAACTGAGGCCCCCTACTAAGTGGTAGCGGCGATCGGGAAAGAATACAATACGTGAATTAATTTGCGGACCCCACACAAAGCCACTCGGCTCATTCACACTGTTACCTTCAACGTTAGTGAGTGTACTTACAGAGAAATCTATTGATCCATAAATATCAACCAGGAAAAGTGGATTGCGCATAAACGTAAATCCAACTGTCGGGTTGATCATAAAATAGCCAAAGCTTGCATGATCACTTGAGGCCATCGAGTAATCGAAGCCCGCCCCCCAAAAGACTCTGGAGAATTCACGGCGATGGATAAATTGCATGTGCACACCCAGAAGACTGCTTTTTTCTTCACCATCAACCGCCATGAAAAAGTCTTTCAAGTCACTGCCAGGGAAAAAATTCTGGAGAGTGAGATAGGCCGAATTATTTTCAGAGAGTTTTTCGTCTGGTGGGGTGATGATGATGTCAATATCATGCTCTCTAGGAGCTCCTGATTTAGAAGTGAGCTGTTCACCTTCATCATCTTCGTAACGGATATCTTTAATTTGGATAAAGGCCACGCGTCCATAAACAACAAGGGGAACGAGTTCGCGGTTCATCCTTCTTGGGTTTCCAACCGTAATCAGTTTACCGTTGCTTATGAATCCCAGTGGAGAATTCATATTTTCATCAGCATACACGATCGCCTTAGGGGTCGTGATGCGGGCGCGATAAGTTTGACCTAATTTTTGAGGGGAGATTTCGTCGACTTCGATTGATTTATCAGCTTCTGCACCAAAGGCACTAGCATTAATCGTGACGAATGATGAAAGAAGCCCTAAAATAAGCGCAAAGTTTTTTAATTGGTGCATCTCTAAAAAGTATAAGGGGCATTCTTTGAAATTTCCAGGCAAAAGAAAAACCAAACACTACTTTCCAGTCACTGAATCAGGTCGTATTCCCTTTGATCCAGATTTTTCCGAGCGCGGCTCCGTTTACATTGTCGGGATCGATCAGCTCATTGTCGATATTGAGGCCAATGTCAGCAATGAATTTCTGGAAAAATACAAAATTCAAAAAGGCGAATCAGTCGTCTTTGACGATGCTATAGTTGAAGAAATTTATCGAGAACTAAAAGCACAAAATCTGATCGTGGGTGAGTATGCTGGAGGGGCGATTGGAAACACTCTTCATAACTACAGCGTGCTTTCAGATTCCCGCTCTGTCGCTCTAGGGGCAATTTCCAAAAATATTTCAGTTGGCGACTACGCTTTTAAATATATTTGTACAACAAATTCATTCGTCGACTTTTCATATCTCAAACCAGTTGATGGACCTATGGGGCGAGCGCTTTGTTTGCTCACACCTGATAAAGAAAGGTCATTTTTGATTGGAAAAGGAATCATGAATGAGCTCTCTGAAGACTACATTCCGGAAGAGTTAATTAAAGGGGCATCTCTACTTCTCGTATCTGCTTATTCGCTTCGTGATGAATCAAGCTCGATGTATAAGGCCAATTTACGAGCTTCACAACTTGCGAAATTACATAACGTGCCTGTTGTTCTTTCACTGGGAACAAGCTCCCTCATTAAGGCCAAAAAAGATTTCTTTGTTTCTTATATCCAGGAATATGTAAACGTGCTGGCGATGAATGAAGAAGAGGCCCACGCACTCGTTGAAGAGCGAGACCCGCTTCTTTCTTGCCAGAAAATTTTAGATCTCACTGACGTTGTCTTGTTAACGGTTGGACCTCGTGGTCTTTATATCGCAGGTCATGTTGATGATGATTTTAAGCGCGAAACAAAAGATCTCATTCATTCAAAATCACTTCCGGAGTACAACAAGTTTGAATACTCCCGAGCGATGCTGAAAAAAGATTGTAAAAAACCCATCAAGGTTTATACCCACATCAACCCTTACATGGGTGGCCCCGGTGTCATCACAAATACAAATGGTGCAGGTGATGCGGCCCTTTCAGCGTTTTTACATGACATGGTTTCCAACACATATCATCGCCAGGTTTCTCCCCAATCTCCTAAGCACAATGCTCGCTATTTAACTTACTCATCCATCCATCAAGTGAGTAAATATTGTAACCGCGCAAGCTTTGAAGTGCTCAAGCAAAATTCACCGCGCTTAACCAAGGGTCTTCCGAACCGCGAAGAAAGCCTTGAAGATGCATATTGGGACATGTAGAGTTTTTAGTGCTAATCAAGGAGATGATTCTATGAAAAAGATTTTCACGGCCGTTCTTGCACTTATTTCTCTCAATGTTCACGCTATAGATTTCGGATGTGTGACTGAATACCCAACAACAACTTTTATAGCTCAGACAGTTGATGACTATGTTCAGATTCAACTCATTCATCACAACGGTGTGAAATATGCTCCGGTGTGGTCAAATCTCATTACAATTAACGACATCTCAACAATCTCTGAGCATGCTAATCGCCTGGCGGATCTTGGAGATTATTTAAAATTCGCAATGCCTGCAGATAAATGTCAAATGAATGGTGTTCAGCTTTACTGTTTTGGATTTCAACCTTCAATCACAATCAACGGTCATGAAGTTTCTCTTTGGGCGGCCTATACTTCTGAACAGACGGATAGCAGCCACGCAGGTGACTTTTCATACATTACAACGACACTTGCGCTTGATATCGATGGAAAAACGCATTTTGTTCCTATGAAATACGGAAGCCACGAATGTTTTAATGGTTTTAAAAAACAAGCGGCCTTGAAGAAAATTCTTAAATAGACTTAATCATTTCAACTCGCTGACCTAAATCGTTTGATTTGGTCAGCGATCGTCCCATCACTAAATAATCAGAACCCATTTGAAAAGCTTCTTTTGGCGTGGCCACTCTTTTTTGATCCTGAGTGTTCACGGCAGAGATTTCATCTTCAAAACGAACACCAGGTGTAACAGCAAGAAGAGAATTGAAATTTTCTTTAAGGAGTTTGGCCTCCAGAGGTGAGCAGACAACTCCTTCAATTTTAGTTTTTGCAGCCAGTGAAAATAGTCTGGTGAAGGCCTCGTTGGTGTTTGTGATTCCATAAACATTTTTCAAATCTTGCGCTTCAAGCGAAGTGAGAAAACTCACACCTAAAATTCTACATTGAGGAATACTTTGACGGGCCTCTTTGAGAGCTTCTTCAAGCATTTTTTCTCCGCCCCCCAAATGAACTGTGAGCATATGAATGGGGAGATTTTTAAGAGAGGCAATAGCGCGGGAAACAGTGATAGGGATGTCGTGCAGCTTAAGATCGAGAAAAATTTTCTTGTGATACTCATCGTGGATCTTGTGAACAAGATCGGGCCCATACTTTACAAAAAGTTCGAGTCCAATTTTTACAAATGAAAATGGATTATCTTTGCGTTTTAAAAAGGCATCGATATCTTCCAAAGTCATTTGATCAAGGGCGACGATTATTTTATCCATCATTTATTTTCCAGCTCTCATGTCTTGTAAGGCCATTGGATTAATTGCAGCACCATCAGTACCAAGCAGAGCTTCCACGACAGCACGAATATTTTCCACGCGGGTGAAACATGGAATGGCATACTGAATGGCCGAATTGCGAATATGTTCACCATCGTTTTGTGATTGACCTTGATTTTGAGGCGTATTGAATACAAGTTTCATTCGCTCATCTTTTAAAGCTTCAAGTATCGTCAATCCTTCTTCATCAATGCGTTTGACAGTCTCACAAGGAAGTCCTTGCTTGAGAATGTATTCGCTTGTTCCGGCCGTCGCTACAAATTGAAAACCTGCACGGTGAAGAGATTTTAGATACGGGAGAATAAGTTCTTTTGTATGGTCTGCTAGACTCATAAGAATTTTTCCCTTCTCGCCGAGGTTTGGATAGTTTCCTTGATAACTCTTCAAAATGGCCGCTTCTTTGTCGCGATCAATTCCCATCGTTTCACCTGTAGAGCGCATTTTAGGTCCAAGGAGGATATTATCCTGCACGAAACGATCAAATGGGAATGTCGATTGTTTCACGCTGAAAAAGCCTGTCTTCGCCTGATCGAAAGCTTCTATCGTTTCACCCAACATTGCATCTGTTGCAATTTTTGGAAGTGAAAGATTATAGGCCTTACTTAAAAAAGGAAGTGTTCGTGAGCCACGCGGGTTGGCTTCGATACAGTAAATTTTTCCTTCTTTTACGGCAAATTGAAAGTTAATCGGGCCTACGATATTGAGTTCTGCTGCCAGTGCGATCGAGATGGCCTTCATTTCGTCTTCATTTTTCTTCGTGAGAATAACAGGGGGAGTAATCATTCCCGAGTCACCTGAGTGCACACCTGCATATTCGATATGCTCGCATACAGTGAAGCAACAATTGCCTTTATGATCGCGAACGAGATCCACATCGTACTCGATTGCATTTTCCAGGTAGTTTTCTACTAAGAATGTAGCTGTTCCCGATTGAAGCTGATCTTTAAATGATTTTGGAAGCTCATTTAAATCATCGTGGCCTGTAAAGATGTACATCGATTCACCACCAATAACAAAACTCGGGCGAACGATAACCGGCACACCAATATCAACCATGGCATTGACGAGTTCTTTATGACCGGAAATTTCTCGCGATTGCGTTTGAGCTAAACGAGTTTTTTTAGTGATCTCACTGAAGAGTTTACGATCTTCCGTCAGTTCTAAAACTTTCCATGTCGGTCCTAAGAAATTAATTTTGAAAAACTCCTGTCGAAAACTTGTTTCGAGGTGTTCACGCAGTTGAATTCCGGTTTGTCCCGAAAAGGAAGCGATAACACCAAAAGGTTTTTCATTGTAGAGAATATCAAAGATATCTTCTGAATAAAGGGCCGAAAGATAGAGACGATCTGAGCTGTCATAATCTGTTGAGACCGTTTCTGGATTCGAGTTGATCATGATCGATGAAATATTTTTCTCTCTCAATCGCTCACATGATTTAACACATGAGTAGTCAAACTCAATTCCTTGTCCAATACGGTTTGGTCCTGAGCCTAGAATCGCTACTGATTTATTTTTCTCAGCAAGTGAAAAGGCTTCGTTTTGATCAGCATATGTTGAATAAAAATAAGGTGTTTCAGCAGGGAATTCACCAGAACAAGTATCAACCGCCTTATAGACGGGGAAAATATTGTGTTTGAATCGATACTCTAGAATAGCTTTTTGAGAGCGATTAAACATGAGGGCGAGTTGCTTATCGGAGAACCCTAATTTTTTAAGATCTCTAAAATCATTTGGAAGTAGGGCGAGTTCCTTTTGACCAGCGTGTGCTGTCGCAAGCGTTTTACATTTTTTCTCAGCTTCTACAATTTCCAGCATCTGCTCAATGAACCACTTTGTGATTTTAGAATGTTCATGAATTTCATCAACACTCATTCCGAATCTTAATGCTTCTAGTACTGTGAGGAGTGAAAGCTCATTGGCCGTTTTTAATCTTGCCGTTAAATATTCACGATCCATCTCAGCAGGTGTGGTTTTTAGCTGTGACAGTGAAGGAATTTCTAATCCCATTTCCAAAGAGCGCAGTGCTTTTTGGAAAGCTTCCTTGAAATTTCCACCGAGCGCGAGAACTTCACCGACAGAGCGCATTTGCGGGCCAAGTGTTTTCGATGAACTTGGAAATTTATTAAAAGGGAAGATAGGAATTTTAAGG
>CBIHOP010000124.1:0-8741 GCA_966211385.1 uncultured Bacteriovorax sp. | reverse complement strand
ATTAAAAAGGCCCGCGATTTTCTTGCCTAAGGAATATTTATGAACGAACAAGAAAAAATTGAAATTGATATTGATATTCAACCCACTCCAAACCCGAATGCACTTAAGTTCATTCTCAATGTGCCGGTAAAAAACCAGGGTAATTCTACTTACAGAACTCCTTCAGAGTGCGGAGAAAATAAATTAGCTCAAGAACTCTTCAAAATTCGTGGCATCGATCAACTGCACTTTTTTGAAAACGTCATTGCTGTCACAAAATTTTCTTATGAAGACTGGAACACAGTTGAAGTGGCGATTTCAAAAACGTTGATGGAGTTCATGCCAACTCACGATGCAGACTATAATGATCCAAATCCTGAAGCAGAACGCAGAAAAAATCTTTCTCCTGAACTGCAACAGATTGAACACATTCTTGATAAGACGATTCGCCCAGGTCTTCAAGGAGATGGTGGTGATATCCAAGCACTCTCGTACCAAGACAACATTTTGATGGTTAAATACCAAGGTGCTTGCGGGACTTGTCCTTCTTCAGCTACGGGAACGCTCGAAGCGATTAAGGCCATTCTTCGTGATGAACTCAATCCAGAAATTGAAGTTTATATCGCACCGGAGTTCTAGATTTCTGTATGATTCCATGAACTTAGAGGGTGGATCTTTTTACCAAAAGAAAAGAGTTTGACATCTCAAACTTTGGTATTAAGATATAAACAGGAGGATCTTTATGATCGTTCAAAACTGTCACCCTCTGTTAGTCATCATCTCTAAAATCGAATCTCTCATTTCGGAGCAGAAGGCCCGTCACCCGGAGCTTACTGATGAAGAAATACTTACTCTCCTCACTAAAAAATTCTCAGAAGAAAATCGTCTTTAACTAACAGAGGGAACTTTTATCTGAGAGTTCTACTCAACTACACTTCTTAACTATTCAAGAAAGTTACATTCGGTCCAAAAAGTTTTTTTCGGACAGGAATTGTTCCTAACATTTTTTTATTTCAAAGCCGATGTAATCAAAAAACATGTCCACGATAGAAAGACATCCGTCACACAAGGAGACACCTATGTTCAATTGGAAAAAAACTTTCCTCACAATCGCTGCTGCTTCATCACTTTTCTTCGCAACTTCATGCGGGCAAAACGACACTTCAAACATCGAAATTGCTGGTGTTAAAGGACCAACTGTTAGTCTTCTTCAAGACAATATGTTGATCTCTCTCGTTTTCGAAAATGTTCAACTTGATGGTGGACTTCGTTACAACATTCCAAAGTATAAATATTCTTACCTTGAAATCTCTCCTGATCTTCAGTCAAACGGAACTCTTATGAGTATCTCAGTTTCACTTAAAGATATCATGGAAGGTGGACTTGAAGCTCAAGAGCCACAAAAACTTCCAGGTGGACGTAACCTTCCAGGTGTAGCTTCAGGATCACTTCCAGCTGTAGCATTCTCAATTGAAAAATTCCACAACATGTCTTTCTACCTTGGTAAAGAAAACTTCGGTATCTTCATCCCAGCTGAACTAGGTGTTGATGGAGCAATCGCTTCTTTCAGATACTACGTTAACCAAAAACGTGCTGGAACAATCTCAGTTGTTGGTAAAGATCAAAACGGTGAAAACTCTGGAATCCTTCTTATGTTAGATATGAAGGGTGCGATCAAGACTCAACTTAAAAACGTTTATAAAAAATACAACTAAACCGCAAAAAGCCTCCAGTGGAGGCTTTTTACTAGTTCTGTAGCCGTTAACAACGGCCCAGTTCAAACGAGTGCGGATTAGTGACTGATCTAAAAGGCGTCTTCGGACGCCTTTTTACTTTTCAACCTGAGCCGCAGTCACTTCTCTCCCCAATACAGGCACCAAAAAAACCGCAATCAAAATAAACCCCGCCCCCAGAAGATTCATCATCGATAACGACTCTCCTAAAACGGTGTATCCAAAAACCGCAGCAAATGGCGACTCCATCAAGAAGACAAGACCCGCAATATGATCAGGAATCTTTTTCTGAGCAACAACCTGAACAGTAAAAGAAATCATGCTCGAAATCACACTCAAATAAAGAAGCCCTTTGATGACCGAAGGATTAGCCAGCGGCACGCTGATGTCGAGCGGTCCAGAAAAGATAAGCGCAATCGGAAGCGACAGTACTCCAACAAAAAAATTCTGGAGAAAATTAAATTCAATGGGCGAAGAAATATGATTGGCCACTCTTCCAATGTAGATGATGTGAAAAGCAGCGTTCAAAGAACAGATGAGTGTGAAGAGATCTCCCTTATTCAAATCTTTCACTTCAAGGTTGCACATGAGCGCCATCCCTATCATTGCAAGGACGATGAGTAACCAAAAGCTCGCACGATATTTTTTTCCAAAAACCAACATCGTTGTGACTGGAATCCACAACGCGTATAACGTCGTGATGAATCCACTTTTAGCAACTGTCGTAAGCGAGAGACCAATGGTTTGAAAAAGAAGAATTCCTAAAAGAAAAAGCGAACTGATAAATGATTCTTTCAGTATGTGGTTTTTTCGGGTGAATGATTTTTTGGCCAGAAGAATCGGAAGACTTAAAAGTCCTGCTAGTCCAAATCGCAATGAGTTCGACCAGAAAGGATCGAGGCCTTCCAGAGTCCAGCGAGTCGCGATGAATCCATAACCCCAAATTCCTGTCGAAAAAAGAAGGAGGCCTATGTTAAGAAGAAAAATTTGTTTTTTTGTCATTTAAAAAACTAGGCCCAATTTTTTGGAAAGTAATTTTCCATCATGCTCTCGTGGATCGATCCTTTAGGTGGAGCATATTTGTAAGTGAATTTCGCGCGAGCTGGAAGGGAAATGAGAATTGAATCTGTTCGTCCGTTTGTTTTGAGACCGAACATGGTTCCTCTATCATGAAGAAGATTGAATTCAACATAACGACCGCGACGGTGAAGTTGAAAGTCTTCATCCGCAGTTGTGTAGATTTCATTTTTACGTTTTTCTACTAATGGAAAATAAGATTTAATAAAATGTCTTGAGAGATCCATGACCATGGCCATGTCTTTTTCAGTGTCGCCTGTATTGTAGTGATCAAAAAAGATTCCGCCGATACCGCGCATTTCTGCACCTAATTCGTGTTTACGGTGAGCATTTACGAAGTAATCATCACACGCTTTTTTCATTTGATCGTAGAGTCCATAAGGCGCGCATGCAGATTTCCAGACATTGTGAAAATATTTGAAATCGTCTTCGTAAGGATAAAAAGGTGTGAGGTCCGCTCCCCCACCAAACCAAAATTTTTCACCAGCTGCGATCATACGGAAATTCGCGTGAACCGTTGGCACACGAGGATTTTTTGGATGAATGATGAGCGAGATTCCTGCGGCCCACATTTCATCATTTGTTCCACCTAATTGTTTAGCGAAGTCCGGATTGATGGCCCCATAAACTTCCGATGTATTCACTCCTGCGTTTTCGATAACGTCACCAGTGAAAGCTCTAGTAATTCCACCGCCACCCGGCTGCCCTTTTACATCCAATCTCGTCCATAGGTCCTCAGTAAGTTTGATTGTGGGATCGGCACCTTCAAGTGCCTTAGTAATCTCTTGCTGAAGGTTCTTCACATGTTGGTGAAATTGCTGCTTTAAAGAGTCGAGGTTTTGCATGGTAAATTCCTTATTCGTTGTTTCAAATAGGGCCAGCTTATGTTAATAAAGGGGGCACTAATCAACGTAATTACTCTTGGTTTGAATACCACGTATGTCAAAGTTTGTCGCTTTAGGAATCGCCTTTTTTTTCAGCCTCACCGTGGTGTTCGCAGCGGATAGCAGCGATCCGACAGATTTATTAGATGAAGATTTTATTATCGATCCGGTGACAAAAAAATCGGCTCGATTACATGAGTACAAATACATCGATAAAGATCACACGACTCTTGATAATGTTAAAAATGTGGGAGCGCTTTATGGTCTTGCCTGGGTGTTCTATCCTATTGTGCAGCCTAAAGTTTTTAACGGTGCTGGTGGTTGGCGAGATTATAAAAGAAATTTTGGAAAAGTTGTTTTTGATAAAGACGAACCTTTTTGGAATTTTTTTGTTCACCCGTTAACCGGATCACAACTTTATCTACTCTATCGCGCGAACGGATACACGCGCATGTCTTCTTTTGGAATGACATTTGTTACTTCTGCTCTCTTTGAATTTACAGTTGAGATTTTTACAGAGCCTGCGAGTGTGCAGGATCTTTATCAAACGCCAGTACTAGGGACTGTCATTGGTTTGGGAATTGAAAATTTATCAATGTATTGTTTAAACAGCGGAACAACTTTTGGTAAAATTGTAGGTCACCTTATCAATCCGGCCACTCTATTTCCTTTTTACGAAGGTCGAACTCTCATCATTCCTTCGCTAGAACCCGAAGATAAAGGCGCCATGATGAAATTTGAGGTTAATTTTTAGATGAAAAAAATTATCCTCACACTCAGTATTCTTTTCATGTCTTTTTCGCTTCAGGCAGAAGATCAACAACATCTTACTCATCTCAACGATACGAGAGAAAATAATCCTGTTTTACGTGCAGGTCTTTCTTTCCTCAGTGTTTTTTTCAAGACGGGCAGTTTAATCGACAATGCTGAACAAGATGAAGACGGTGATGGTGATGATGATTTTGATGAAACACAAACTCCAGGATACGGCTTCACAACTTCTGTTGGATATCGATGGACACAATTTGAAATTGGATTTGGGTCTGATGTGTATTTTGGTCGCATTAAAGATTTAACTTTTTCCACAGATGGTAGAAGCATCAGAGGTTCAGGGCATTTTCGTGTCGTCAATTTGGGACCGACGTTTAAATATTATTCACCTTGGGCACTTTTTAATAAGGCCACTCCTTATTTTGGGGCCGGTCCAAACTGGTCATTGCAGACTTTTGTTTTTAGCGATGTAAAAGCTGGTTCTGGTTTCAACAATAAAAACCGGGTGAGTTTCGAAAACTATGGTGGAAATGTATTTATTGGATTTGAAGAAATCACACCATTCAAAACCGATCATCCGACGTACTTAGAAATCGGCTATAGTTATATGAACTCTTATAAGGTTTCAATCAACGATGCCACAATCAATACTGACGTTATAACTCTCAGTGAGAAAAATTCCCGCAAATTCTCCGGTCATTATTTCATCGTTCGCTTAGGAACGACCCTTTTCTAGAATCAATACTTTATGAAAATGCCCCCAACTAATTTGGTCATCTTTATGAGTCTCGATAAATAAACCTTCCGATTGCCCTACAAATTCAGGCCTTTAAGAATCAATAAAAGTCCTCTAAAGAACTCTCGTATAATTATCGAAGAGATAGTGAAATACGGCCTTTATAAAGGACTCTTTATGAATTTAAAAGCTGCCTCTACCTTATTTTTAATCGCCAGTTTGAGCGTTCAGATTGCCTCAGCAAACGATAAAGTTGCTAAAGTCATTCTTCTCAAAGGAATGGTAAAGGCGAAGCTCGCAAACGGCGAAATCATTGATGTAAAAGTCGATCAATCACTACCTGAAGGTGCTGTTCTTCAGACGGCAGAAAAAAGTTTTGCAAAACTTTTATTCGTTGATAAATCAAACATGGTTCTTGGACCTAATTCGCAAATGGTGATCAACTCTTTTCCAAAAAAAGAAGCTGGGATCATCACACTTGTAAAAGGACAAATCAGATCACAAGTAACAAAAGACTATATGGAAATGGATGATAAGAGTAAAAGTAAACTCTATATCAAAACAAAAACGGCCGCGATGGGTATTCGTGGTACTGACTTCCAGGTAAACTTCAATCCAGAAAACCACAATACGTCTTTGATCACTTTCGAAGGTAAAGTCGCGATGGCGAGCATTGAAAAAGGTGCTCCTGTTGTCGATCGCTCAGCTCTCGAGCGAACTGTTTCTTCAGATAAAGCAGTTCTCGTAGAACACGGTCAAATTTCAGCGGTAAACTTAAACGTTGCTGCAAGGGCCATGCTTCCAACAAAACTTGGTTTAAAACAGATTCAGGCACTAGAGGCCAATGAAACTGGTGTTAAAGAAGGCGTTGCTGAAGATAAAAAGCAATATAAAAATCCGATTCCTCCAGGAGCAGATGGTGCAGCTTTTTCAAACACAACTCCTGAGCTTGCAGCAGAATTAAAAAAGATTTCTCCAATCGCCGCTACTGAACTCGCTAAAAAATCAATCGAGGTTGATACTTCAAATCCTAACGGATACTTCAACGATAAAACGGGTGAATATAAAATGCCTGCGGGAAGTATCATCGACTTAAACACAGTTAACATCATTCCACCTCCGGTAAATGCTGTGTACGATGCCAACACAAATACATATGTCGTTCCGGAAACGTACGGAAAAATCGATAAAGTCACTGGTGAGTACAAAGCTCCTGAGGGTCTTGCTCTAGGACATGATGGAAAATTTGTTCTCGTAGATGCTGAAGCTTATCAAAAAACACAGGAAGTTTCTGCGGGGGATGATTCAGAGGGAACGAAAAAGGAAGAAAAGTCTGAAGCCCAAGATAGTAAAGGTGAAGAAAAGGGTGAAGAAAAAACTGAAGCCAAAGCCGATGCTCCTGCTGAATCAAAAGATGAAACTAAAGGAGACATTAAGAGCGAGGAAAAAACTGCTTCAACTAAAGGCGAAGGCAAAGGTGATGCTAAGGGTGAGGGTGATGGCCGTGCTCCAGCTAGTGTTGGTCCAGCACCAGTTGTAAAACTGGAACTTCCAAAAATTTATGATGCTCGTCCGGAGATGGCAAACTTTGCTACGAAATTTGCGGCTTCTCCAATAGCTCCTCCTCCACCGCCTCCGATGATGAACCCTACTACACTTCAAAACATCGCTACCGAAGTTCTGAAGAAGACTGAAACAGTCAGAAATACGGCCACAGATCTAGGAACGAACAATCCATCTACGAAAGTAAAATTTATTTTCAATGCACCTTAAAGGGTTTCCCTTTATAATATTTTCAAGAAGACATATTTAGAGGCACCCTTCAGGGTGCCTTTTTTGTTATAGGGAAGTAACAAATGATTGCTAGGCAAAAAGCAAAGCTGTGCACACTCTTGACCACAACTCTTTTATCGATCGCACCAGTGTATGGTGCAGGTCTAGAAGACTTCTTTGTTAATTTCAAACAAGGTAATTATCCAGCGGCCGCTGCTATTCTGGAAAAATTAAATACAACAGATAGTTCAGAATCGCGATCATATCTTCTTGGTCTCACCTATGCTCGCATGCAAGAATATGACAAGGCCATTGCTGCTTTTGAAAAAGCGATCAATGAAAAGAACACGAGCAAAGATTTATATTATGAATACGGGCAAGCGCTCTATGCTGCTAATGAATTAAAAAAAGCGCGTACTGCTTTTAAAACATCTGCCGAACTCGCCTACAATAAACCAGCGTCGCTATACTACATTGCTCACATTTCTCAAATTCTTGAAGAGTTTGATATTTCACGTGAGTATTACCTGCTCGTTTTAAAAGAAAAAGAAACTGATTTGAAAATGAAGCAGATTGCACAGTTTCAGTTGGCAGAGACACTCCTTTCAATTGCACGTGAGAAATCACCTACTCCTGATGATCTCAACCGACGAGTTGAGCGCTTCATTCTACCGATGATGAGAACGGCCCAGAAAGTTGATCTCAGTACACCTGTCGCCTATGACATCTCAAACAGACTCAACGAATTGATGCAAGAATTCAGTCTGGACCCAGATCAAATGGCCAATGGCAGAAGACTAAATCCGAAAAGACTTTCAGGTTATGTTCTTCAAAAAATGAAATTTGATGACAACATTTCAAATGTCAGCGAAGAAAATAATGTCACACAGTCGCGCAAAGAATCTTTTATTTTCGAAAGCGAAGCTTATATTAAAAATGATTTTTCATTCAACAAAAGATACATCGTTTCTCCAGAGGCACGATTAACTTACATCCAGCATAGTGATCAGAGTTCTCCAGAAGTTTACACGAACGATTCGACTGTTCTCAACCTAGCGCTGAAAAATAAATACGAACACACTTGGATGGAAAAACCAGCAAGTCTTATTTTTGATGTTGATTACTCTCGCACGTACAAAGATTGGCAATTAAGACGAAGCAGAGACATCTATGCAAATGCTGTTACTTTCACTGTTGGTGAATCGTTTTCATTTTTTAGCTTTGGTGATTCAACTGTTAAATTAAAAAGAAAAGATTATAAAGGCGAAAACGCTGCCATCAGCAACAAAACAACTTCACTGACTTTTGATCAGACTGCTTTTCTTCCCACTCAACATCTCGTTATCTTCCTCTTCGATGCAAGTTTTATCGATAACTTTAATAACTCTGCCACTAATACAAATACTTTCCTCGCACGCGTAGATTATCTAATACCTGAAATCTATCCTACGTGGACGCTCGATATTGCATTTGCCGGAACGATTACGGATACCAAAGCACAAAAGGCAACTCGTGGAACAGAAAAAACGTTGAATCCTTCTCTGGATCTTTCGAAAGAGCTTAATAAAAATTGGAAAATCGGATTTAACTACGATTTCACAAAAAATA
Organism: uncultured Bacteriovorax sp.; assembly: GCA_966211385.1. Lineage (GTDB taxonomy): Bacteria > Bdellovibrionota > Bacteriovoracia > Bacteriovoracales > Bacteriovoracaceae > Bacteriovorax. The sequence goes on along the minus strand of CBIHOP010000124.1, from coordinate 180 downwards.
GTTCTAACGATCCATCATACGATTATTCTAAGAGCGTATTCACGACTGAACTTCGCTTTAGTTTTTAAGGGAGAGAGACATGCTCTTTAGGATTTTTCAGTACGTTGGTGTATTCGTCATCATCGCATTCAGTGCTTTTAGTATATTCCTTTCTACAAGCTCCAGAGAATTTGATTTGTA